>CAVBAZ010000186.1:0-4590 GCA_963593515.1 Bacteroidaceae bacterium | reverse complement strand
CACCTGACTCTTAATCAGGGTGTCCAGGGTTCGAGTCCCTGAAGGTGTACCATAGAAGATCACCGACCCGATCGCCGGTGATTTTCTATACGGCCCGTTGGTCAAGTGGTTAAGACAGAGGCCTCTCACGCCTTTAACATCGGTTCGAATCCGGTACGGGTCACCAAAAAAACGCCAAATGCTTTCGCATTTGGCGTTTTTCTTTATGCTGTTGTTTTCTTCGTCAGCATCCTGACGGCATATTTCAGGAACATCTTCACCGCCGGTGACACATCCGCCTTGGAGTTCATGGCCACGCCCAGCGTGATCTGGGACGGCGGGTCAATGGGCATCATGACGATATCGCAAATGCGCTTCTCCGTGATCAGCTTGTTCATGACGCTCATGCCAAGTCCCTGCTCCACCATGGACATGACCGACAGGCTCTCCAGCGTGGTGAACTGCACGTTCGGCTCGATGCCGTTCTTGGCAAACAGCGCCTCCACGTCGTCGTCGCAGCCCAGCGCCGGCATGATGAAGCGGTCATATTTGCAATTCTCCAGTGGATAGGTCTCCGCCTGTGCCAGAGGATGATCCTTCGGCAGCAGCGCCAGCATGGGATCCTCCGCCAGCGGAATGAAATCGTAGGGCATCCCCTCCTGATAGCTGAGGAAGCCGATATCCGCCGCACGGTCGTCCAGCCACTTGGACACCTCCTGCCAGATGCCCTCCATCAGCTTGATGCGGATCTGGGGATAGTCCTGCTGGAACGCCCGGATCACCGCCGGCAGCCAGTGGGTGGCGATGCTGGAATAGGACGCGATGGTAACGCTGCCGATCAGCAGCCCGTTCATCTCCGCAGACAGCTCAAAGATCCGGTCCTCCTGCCGTAGGAACTCCCGCACCGTCGGCAGCAGCAGCTCGCCGTTCTCTGTCAGCGTCACGCCCTTGGTGTTCCGGCGGAACACCGGAAAGCCCAGCTCCTTTTCCAGCGCTGTCACCAACTGGTTCACGCCGGAGGGCGTATAGCTCAGCGCCTCCGCCGCCTTGGAAAAGCTGCCTGTTTCCGCTGCCGCCAGAAATGCTCTGCACCGTGCTGTTTCCATATTTTTCCTCCTCCATTGTCAGTCTCTCTAACACCTGCCATAATGTTCTGTGGCTTTACTTTTCTTGTTAAATATTCTACTATATCATTACAGAAAGCACAAGCCCCAAATTATCATCTAAGGAGGAATCTGCCATGAAAAACATCCGTGCTTACCTGACGACTGCCGTGGTTTCCCTCATGCTGGTGGCGGCATCCGCCTTTTCGTTAAGCGGCACCGACCATACAGCCGCCGTCTGCGTACCGCTGCTGTTCGGTCTCGTCTTTTCCTGGAGCGCCGTCAAGGCCGCATTGCTCGCCATGGACAGCGACATTCGCCGCAAACCGACCGCCGTTCCCTGCTGCACATGCTTCCAGTTGAAGTTGGCCTGACACGGTAAACGGGATTGTCCGCGCATAGCATCCCCGACTATTCTCCCCTGCTGACAAAAAAGTGAGCTGCCAAACTGGCAGCTCACTTTTTATCATGCTTGGAAATTACTCCTCGTCCTCAGCTTCCTCGTCGGCAGCGGGAGTCAGCAGAGCGCGGATGGACAGGGAGATCTTCTGCTTCTCTTCGTCGATGGCAGTGATCTTTGCGTCCACCATCTGGCCCTCGGACAGAACGTCGCCGGGCTTCTCGATGCGGCGGTCAGCGATCTGGGAAATGTGGATCAGACCATCCACGCCGGGCACGACCTCAGCGAAAGCGCCGAAGGTCATCAGCTTCACGATGCGGACATTGGCAACGTCGCCCACCTTGTAAGTCTCCATGAACTTATCCCAGGGGTTGCAGGAGTGATCCTTCACGCCCAGAGAGATCTTGCGCTTCTCGGGATCGAAGGAGATGACATACACGTCCAGAGGATCGCCAACAGAGACGACCTCGGCGGGATTCTTGATGCGGCTCCAGCTCAGCTCGGAGATGTGAACCATGCCGTCCACGCCGCCGATGTCCACGAACACGCCGTAGGAGGTCATGGACTTGACAACGCCGTTGTAGTGCTTGCCGACCTCAATGTTGTTCCAGATCTCAGCCTGAGCGGCCTGACGGGCCTCGTACTGCACGGCACGGATGGAACCCACCACGCGGCGGCGGGCACGGTTGACCTCGGTGATGCGCAGGGAGACGGTCTTGCCGATCATCTCGCTCAGCTCAGCGCCGCGGGGCTGGCCGGACTGGGAAGCGGGAACGAACACGCGCACGCCCTTGACGTTGACGACGATGCCGCCCTTGTTCTCCTCGGTGACCTTGCCTTCCAGGGTGGTCTTGTTCTCGCAGGCCTCTGCGATGTCGTCCCACACCTTCACGGCGTCCAGACGCTTCTTGGACAGCATGGCATAGCCTTCCACGTCGTTGACGCGGATGATGTAAGTCTCGATCTCGTCGCCGACCTTGACCACGTCCTCGGGCTTGACGTTGGGATCAGCGGACAGCTCGTCGATGGCAATATAGCCAGCCTGCTTGCAGCCCAGATCGACCTGCACCTCGGTGGGGCCGATGGCTGTCACGATACCGGTTACCTTCTCTCCTGTATTTAAAGTCTTAAAAGATTTTTCCAGCATTTCCTCGAAGCTTTCTTCCATAGCTTCATTGTTCTTGATTTCTTCGCTCATCGTTTCGTTTACCTCCTTAATGATGCTCGCCGGTGTGGACGCGCCGGCTGTAAGCCCCGCCACGGAACATCCCTTAAGAAAGTTTGGCTCAAGTTCACCGGCCCCTTCGATCTGATAGACCCGGGGACACCTCTCGCTGCAAATCTCTGTCAAGTGTTGGGTGTTGGCACTCTTACGATCTCCGACCACGACCATAACGTCGACCCTGGCGGCCAGTTCAGCCGCTTCCGATTGGCGTCTTTGCGTAGCATTACATATTGTATCAAATAATTTCGCGTTTGTACACTCTTTTTTCAAAATTTTTGAAGAAGTTTCCCACAGGGATCGGATGCAGGTGGTCTGGGCCACCGCCACCAGCGGAAGGTCGCGGTTTTTTTCATCTGAATCCAACCATTCCCGCAGCTTCTCCGGCGTCTGGAAGATCAGCGACCGCGCTGACCAGCTGGCCGCGCCCAGCACCTCGGGATGGTGTTCCTCGCCGATGATGATGGGGATTCGCCCCTCCTCGTCCGCCTGCGCCACCAGTCTCTGGATGCGCAGCACATTGGGACATGTGGCGTTGACGCATATGGCGCCAGCCGCCTCCAGCTGCTCCAGCACCTGCTTGCGCTCGCCGTGGGAGCGGATGATGACCGTATCCCCCGGCCGCACCTCGTCCACACCGTTGACGGTGCGGCAGCCCAGCGCTTCCAGCTCCTGTACCACATGGGCATTGTGGATGATGCTGCCCAGCATCACGCAGCCGCCTTTTTCACGGGCCGTCTGCTCCGCCAGCTTCACCGCCCGCTCCACGCCGTAGCAAAAACCGGCGCTCTCCGCCTGAATGACTCTCATTGCGCACCGCCCAGCTCGTACACCTGACGCATGACCTCGTCCACGTTCTGCTGATACTCCTCCGCCGTGCCCTTCCGCTCGGTATACACCGGGGCATAGGGTTTGCCGATGATGAGGGACAGCTTGTGGAACAGCCGCCGCGTACTGCTGATAAACACCGGCAGCATCTTCACGCCGGAGCGAATGGCGATCATCGTCGCGCCGCCCTTGGGCTGTACATGCTGCCCCTTCTTCACGCGGGTGCCCTCCGGGAAGATCAGCAGGCTGAAGCCGTCCTTCAGGCTCTTGATGGCGGTCTTGACGGCGCCGATATCGCTGTTGCCCCGATCCACGGGAAAGGCTCCCATAAACCGGATAAAGCCGCCCACCACGGGAATGCGGAACAGCTGCTGCTTTGCCATGATCCGCAGCGGAACGTCATCCGCCAGGGCACAGACGATCAGCACCGGGTCCCACGCGCTGGAATGGTTGGCACACAGCACCACCGGCTCGTCGGGAAGATTCTCCCGGCCCTTGATCTCCACCGGGAACAGCCACAGAAGCAGCGGCCGCAGGAATTTCCACACAAAGGCAAAAAACGGATTCTTCTTCACAGGCCCACCTTCTCCCGGATGATCTCCAATAGTCTTTCCTTGCTCTGCTGAAAGTCCAGTTCGCTGGTGTCCACGGTCACGGCGTCCTCCGCCGCCCGAAGCGGCGCGGCGGAACGGTGGGTGTCGTTATAGTCCCGTTCCTTCATCTCCGCCAGCACCTGCTCAAAGGGCCGGGGCGTGCCGCGCTCCTGCAATTCCTTCTCACGGCGGCGGGCACGTACCTCCACATCCGCCTGCAAAAAGATCTTCACATCCGCGTCAGGCAGCACCACGGTGCCGATATCACGGCCATCCATGATGACACTGCTCCTGCGGGCAAAATCCCGCTGCATCTCCAGCAGGAACAAGCGCACCTCTGGGATGGCCGACACCGCCGAGGCGTACAGCGACATCTCCGGCAGACGGATCTCCTGCGTCACGTCCTCCCCATGCAGCAGCATGTGCTGCAGGCCCTGACCGTCATAGCGCATTTCGATCTTCACC
>CAVBAZ010000185.1:0-5195 GCA_963593515.1 Bacteroidaceae bacterium | reverse complement strand
TAATAGCCCTCGCCCTGGCCCAGCACCACCAGCTGGCAGCCGGTGGCCATGATGTCGTCAAAGCCGTCCCGGATCAGCTCCATGCCCTTGTGGCCCACCAGACGGCTGACCACCGCCATCAGCGGCGTGTCCGGCTCCTCCCGCAGTCCCAGCGACACCTGAAGGTCGGCCTTGCACCCGGCCTTGCCGGTCATATCGTCGGGGCCGTAGTGTACAGGGATGGCCATGTCGTGGGCCGGATCGTAGGAGGTCATGTCGATGCCGTTCAGTACACCGTGCAGCTTATAGCCGATGGTGTTGACGATGGAGGCCATGCCGTGGGCATAGTAATCGTCGTGGAGCTGCTGGGCATAGGTGGGGCTGACGGTGGTGACCGCGTCGGACACCAGCATGGCGGCCTTCATCAGGTTCACGTCGCCGTCCATCTGGAGAGTGCCGTCGTTCCACCAGCCCTCATGCAGGCCGAACAGGTCGGCCACGGTGTCGGGGCCGTAGCGGCCCTGATACTCGATATTATGGATGGTGAACACGGTTTTGATACTCCGCACCGCGTCCCAGCGGGTAGCAACGTCCTTAAGGTAGACCGGCACCAGCGCCGTCTGCCAGTCGTTGCAGTGGATCACCTCCGGCATCCAGTACAGACTGGGCATCAGATCCACCACCGCCTTGCTGAAAAAGGCAAAGCGCTCGCCGTCGTCATACTCTCCGTACAGGCGGCCCCGGCGGAAATAGTGCTCGTTGTCCACGAAATACCACGTCACGCCACGGTACTCCATGACGAACAATCCGCAGTACTGGTGCCGCCACGCCACGTCCACATAGATATAGCTGCGGTACACCATCCGCTCGCGCCACTGCTGGGGAATCTTATCATACAGCGGCAGGATCACCGCCACCTGATCGCCGTTCTCGGCCAGAGATACCGGCAGACTGCCGGCCACGTCCGCAAGACCGCCCGTCTTGCAGAAGGGAAACGCCTCACTGGCGGCAAACAGTATTTTCATATAGCAATCTCCTTCACAATGTCAAGTACCCTTGGGATGCATCGGCCCGCTGACGGTGCAGCGTGTTATTATCACACGGCGGCATGTGGTCATGCCGCCCTACGCATTTTCTATTGGTGATTTTCCGTAGGGCGGGGTGACCTCACCCCGCCGTCCTTACGCCAGTCACAGTTTCGTGTTCTTCTCCACCACCAACGGGTACTGGGGATGGCCCGCCATGGCTACGTCGCCGCCGAACGCCACGTTCTTATCGGCAATGACGCACCGGATGTTGGCCCCGGCCTTCACCACCGTGTTCTTAAATAGGATGCAGTTCTCCACGCGGGCGCCTTTTTCCACCCGGACGCCCCGGAACAGGATGCAGTTGCGGACGCTGCCCTGAATATCGCAGCCGTCGGAGATCAGAGAGTTGACGCACTCGCCGTCCGGATCGATATAGGTGGAGGCGGCGTCGTTCTCCTTGGCGTACACGGGACGGCGCTGGCAGAACAGCTCCGACCGGATCTCCGGCCGCAGCAGCTCCATGCTGCGCTGATAGTACCCCTGCACGGAGTCGATGCGGGCGGCAAAGCCGTCCCACACATAGCCGTTGAACCGCAGCTCCTTGCCCTTCTCCTGCAAAACGTTGTGGCGGAAGCTGTACCGGTCATGGGCCATGCACTCCTCCACCAGCGACAGCAGCAGCTCCCGGCTCAGCAGGAAGATGTTCAGGCTCTGATAGCCCTCCGGCGTGCGGATGTCATAGGCGGTGTCCACGATGCGGCCCGTATCGTCCAGCTTGAAGTAGGTGTCGCCGCTCTCGCCGGGGTGGCTGGTGCATACGCAGGTCATGTCCGCGCCGGAGGCGATATGAGCGTCCAGCACGTCCCGCAGGGGCAGATTGGCCACCAGATCGCTGTCGGACAGCACCACATAGTCCTGCCGGATGTGGCGCAGATACTCAATGACGCAGCCCAGCGCCTCCATCTTGCCCCGGAAGGGGCCGACGGTGCCCCGGCTCTCGCTGTAAGCGAAGGCGGGCAGCAGCTTCAATCCGCCGGTTTTGCGGCTCAGATCCCAGCTTTTACCGGTGCCCAGATGATCCAGAATACTCTGGCACTTACCGTGCATGATAACGCCCACGTCGGTGATACCGGCGTTGACCATATTGGACAGGATGAAATCGATCACCCGGTAATCGCCGCCGAAGGGCAGCGAGCCGTGGATGCGGTTGGCGGTCAGCTGACCCAGCCCCGGCTTCTCTCCGTAGGAGAAGATGATACCGTGCATACCCTTCATTTCGCTGCCTCCTTCCCATGAGTGCGGTCAAGCATGGTCTTGGGCGGTACGTTCTCCCGCTCCGCCACATTGGTGCGGGGCCCCAGCACGGCGATGCCCCACTGCTCCGGGTCGTCTGCCTCCTCCGGCGGCGCACCCACCACAGCTCTGGGGCCGATATGGCAGTCCTCGCCCACGATGGCGTAGGACACCTTTGCGCCGTCCTCAATGACCGCGCCGGGCATCACCACGGAGTAGGATACCTCCGCGTGCTCACCCACCCGGCAGCCGGTGGACATGACGCTGTTCTTCACCTCGCCCAGAATTTCGCAGCCGCGGGCCACGGCGCTGTTGCCGATGTCGGCATGCTCCCCCACATAGGTGGGCGGGCAGATGGCGGTGCGGCCGTGAATGGGCCACCGCTCGTCCAGCAGGTTCAGGCCGGAGCCGGGCGTCAGCATATCCATGTTGGCGTCCCACAGGCTGTCCAGCGTGCCCACGTCCTTCCAGTAACCCTCGAACCGGTAGGCCACCATCTTCTCCCCGGCGTTCAGCATGGCGGGGATGATATCCTTGCCGAAATCGTTGCTGGAATCCGCATTGGCCTCATCGGCGATGAGGTAGGCCCGCAGCTTGGCCCAGGTGAAGATATAGATACCCATAGAGGCCAGATTGCTCTTCGGCTCCCTGGGCTTCTCGGCAAATTCGGTGATGTTGTCCTCTGCGTCCACATTCATGATGCCGAAGCGGCTGGCCTCGGCCCAGGGCACCTCCATCACAGAGATGGTGCAGGCGGCCTTTGCCGCCTTGTGACGGCGCAGCATGTCGGAGTAATCCATCTTATAGATGTGGTCGCCGGACAGCACCGCCACATATTCCGGGTCATACAGGTCGATGAACCCGATGTTCTGATAGATGGCGTTGGCGGTACCCTTGTACCACACGGCGCCGGTGGCGCTCTGGTACGGCGGCAGGATGTGGACGCCGCCGTTGGTACGGTCCAGCTCCCACGGCTGGCCGTTGCCGATGTAGTTGTTCAGCTCCAGCGGCCGGTACTGGGTCAGCACGCCCACCGTGTCGATGCCGGAGTTGGCACAGTTGGACAGGGGAAAATCAATGATGCGGAACTTGCCGCCGAAGGGTACGGCGGGCTTGGCCATGTCGCCGGTCAGCACATGCAGGCGGCTTCCCTGCCCGCCGGCCAGCAGCATGGCGATACACTCTTTTTTCATGTGGCTGCACCTCCTGATTTTCGGGAACGGCACGTCTCAGCGTCCGTCCGTGTGTTTGGTCAGTTTTCCTTTGCCCTGCAGGATCACCGCGCCCAGCGGCGGGATGCGCAGCGCGATGGACTGCGCCTGCTGATGGGACGGGATAAGCTCCGTTTCGATAGGCTCCGGGTTGGTCACGCCGCTGCCGCCCCACTGGACGTCATCGGTGTTGAATACCTCCTCATACCGGGCCTTGGGCGGCACGCCGAAGCGATAGCCCTCCAGCGCCACGGGAGAGAAGTTCACCGCCAGCACCAGCGACTTGCCGTCACGGGCGGTGCGGCGGAACACCAGCACATTGTTGCTGTTATCATCGGCCACCAGCCATTGGAAGCCGTCCCAGTCCCGGTCATTCTCCCACAGCGCTTTGTGGGACTTATAGAAGCGGTTCAGCGCCCGGATGCATTCGTGGGTCTTGCGGCAGTCGTCCTCCTCGTCCAGCAGATACCAGTCCAGCGCCTTGCGGAAGTCCCACTCGTGCCACTGCCCAAGCTCCGTACCCATGAAGGTCAGTACCTTGCCGGGATGGCACAGCATATAGGCGTAAAAGCCACGGACGCCGGCCAGCTGCTGCCACTTGTCGCCGGGCATCTTGCCCCGCAGCGAACCCTTCATGTGTACCACCTCGTCGTGGGACACCGGCAGCACGAAGTTCTCGGAAAAGGCGTACACCATGGAGAAGGTCACGTCCCGGTGGTGGTGCTGGCGGAAGTAGGGATCCATTTTCAGATAGTGGCACACGTCGTTCATCCAGCCCATGTTCCACTTGAGATTGAAGCCAAGGCCGCCCTCCTCCGGGGGATAGGTCACCATGGGCCAGGCGGTGGACTCCTCCGCCACCATCAGGGCCGCGCCGTCGATGGCGAAGGCGGTGCGGTTCAGCTGCCGCAGGAACTCGATGGCCTCCAGATTCTCCTTGCCGCCGTGCTGGTTGGGCCGCCACTGCTGCCGGTCATAGTCCAGATACAGCATGGACGCCACCGCGTCCACCCGCAGTCCGTCGATGTGGTACTCCCGCAGCCAATAGGCGGCGGAGGACAGCAGGAAGCTGCACACCTCCGGCCTGCCGAAGTCAAAGACCCGGGTGCCCCAGCTCTCATGCTCCCATTTCAGGGGGTCGCTGTATTCATACAGGCAAGAGCCGTCGAATTGGATCAGACCGTGGCTGTCCTTGCAGAAGTGGGCGGGCACCCAGTCAAGGATCACGCCGATCCCGGCCCGGTGGAGCCTGTCCACCAGATACATGAAGTCATGGGGCGTGCCGTAGCGGCTGGTGGGCGCGAAATAGCCCACGCACTGATAGCCCCAGCTGTCGTCCAGCGGATACTCCGTCACCGGCAGCAGCTCCACATAGTTGTAGCCCATGTCCCGGACGTACCGCGCCAGCCGGTCGGCGATGTCCCGGTAATTCAGCACCTGCCCGTCCTCTGTCCGCTGCCACGAGCCAAGGTGCACCTCATAGATATTCACATACCCCTCGGCGGGATGGGTGCCCTCACGGCGCTGCCGCCACTTCTCGTCGCGCCACGGAAAGCCGCCGATGTCGTAGAGCTTGCTGTTGGTGGATGGCCGGGTCTCCTGATGGAAGCCGTAGGGATCGGCCTTCCATACCTCCCGGCCATCGCACTGGGTCACCACATACTGATAGCCGTCGAACTGCTTG
>CAVBAZ010000184.1:0-3472 GCA_963593515.1 Bacteroidaceae bacterium | reverse complement strand
CTGGTGGACGAGGGCAACATCGAGGACTTCCAGGGCGATTGGCTGACCCCCGCGGTGGAAGCGATCTTAAAGTAAAAGCACAAAAAGAAGGCAGTTCGATGGAACTGCCTTCTTTTTTGCATATTCCGTTTATTTGACCTGCAAACGGTTCTCGCTGGACCAGCTGGTGATGTCCAGGTTCTTGTACTGCTTGCGCAGGCGGGCCAACTCCTCATTGTCGCCGCCCAGCGCCGCGATGCGGTTCACCGCCGCCAGATCGGCAGCCGCCATGGGCTGCTCGCTGTGAGCGCCGCAGGCGCTGCAAATGTAGGTCTTGCCGTCGTATGTGACGCTGCTGCTGCCGCAGACCGCGCAGCGGATCGTTTTCGTTACCAATGCCATAATCATGTACCTCCTTGAATTTTTGACTTGTTCTCTTGACTGTCCCTATCATAGCACATCGTTTTATATTTGTAAAACGCATTATTGTACTTGCAACTATGAGAAAAAGTATGATATAATCGTGGCAGAAATGAGGTGGCGACATGAGTGTTTCCAAATATCAGATCTTTTTGAAAACGGCGCAGTGCGGCAATTTCTCCAAGGCGGCACAGGCGCTGAACTTCACGCAATCCGGCGTCAGCCACGCGGTACAGGCGCTGGAGGACGAGCTGGGTGTCACGCTTCTGAGCCGGAACCGGGGCGGCGTGGTACTGACGGCGGACGGCCGTGCGCTGCTGCCGAAGATCGAAGCCCTGTGCGCCGCCCACCACGCCCTGATCCAATCGGCGGCCAGCTTGAAGGGCATGGATGCCGGTCTTGTGAAGGTGGCCACCTTCTCCAGCGTGTCCGTCCACTGGCTGCCCTCCATCCTGCAAAGCTTCGGGCAGCAGTACCCCAACATCGAGTTCGAGGTGGTCACCGGCGATTTCTACGACCAGATCGAGGAATGGATCTTAAAGGGCACTGTGGACTGCGGCTTCCTGCGGCTGCCGTCGGTGAAGCGGCTGCAAACCTACGCCCTGCATCGGGATGAATTACAGGTCATCGTCCCCTGCGGCCACCCGCTGGCGGACTGCGGCACCTTCCCGCTGGACGCGCTGGCCACGGAGCCGTTCATTCAGCTGGAGGAGGGTGAGGACTACGAGATCGTGGCCGCCTTCGACGAAATGGGCATCCACCCCAACGTGAAATACACGGCGCGGGAGGACCGCACCATTCTGTCCATGGTGTCCAAGGGGCTGGGCATCAGCCTGCTGCCGGAGCTGATGGTGCGCCACAGCCCCTACCCCGTCACCGCCTGCCGCCCGCCCATGACCTTTCACCGCAGCATCGGCATCGGCGTGAAGGACGAAAAGGCGCTGTCCGCCTCCACCCGCCGCTTTGTGGACTATGTGCGGAGCTGGGTGGCGGAGAACGGCGACAAATAACCTCCCATGCAGGGCGGCCCCGTATTAGGGCCGCCCTGCGCACCTCTCCCATTCCGCCGCCATACAATGGGAACAGCACACCATTTCACGGAAAAGAGGGTGCATCCTTTGTTTGTTCTTGTGCTTCTTACGGCGCTGGGCGTGGGCGGCGCCACCATGCTGGGCGCGTTGGGCGGCTATTGCTGCCGTGGCACGACCAGCCGCTTCAGCGGCGAAACGGTCATGGCCTTCGCCGCCGGGGTCATGCTCAGCGCCGCCATTGTAGGGCTGATCCTGCCGTCGCTGGAGGGCGGCGGCATATGGGCCGTGCCGGTGACCACCGCAGGCATTTTATGCGGTGCGGCCTTTTTGCTGCTGTTGGAGCAGTTGGCCGGGCGGATGGAGCAGCGCGCCGGACTGGCGCGCCGGGACGATCCGGCGCAGGCGGCGCAGCTGAACCGTGTACTGCTGTTTGTGGCAGCCATGGCCATCCATAATTTCCCGGAGGGCCTTGCCGCCGGGGTAGGCTTCGGCACCGAGGACATCCCTCGCGCACTGGCCATCGCGGGCGGCATCGCCGTGCAGAACCTGCCGGAGGGCATGGTGCTGATCGCGCCTATGCTGCAGGCGGGCATCCCGCCCCGGCGGACGCTGCTGCTGGCCATGTCCACCGGCGTGGTAGAGATCCTCGGCACGCTGCTGGGGTATGCGGCGGTGTCGCTCAGCACGGCGGTACTGCCGTTTTTGCTGGCCTTCGCCGGAGGCACCATGCTGTATATCATCTGTACCGACATGATCCCCGCCGGTCGCCAGCGGCGCAGTACCGCCGCGCTGCTGGCCGGCTTCTGCTTCATGCTGGCCATGGATCACTATTTGGGATAACCGAAAGACCCCGCCGTCATGCCGCCGTTTCAGGCATGCGCGGCAGGGGTTCTTTTTGTTCGTATCGCGTCGCGTTTTGTCGAAATATTGTATATTGTAAAATTTTCCCTTTGCCGCAGCCATACCAAAAGCGCCTTAAAAACGCGCATATTTTTCGTTAAAGCCCCGCGAAGAAAAGTTGCAGAAGTTAACATTTTTCTTATAAATCCGGCGAAAAGAAAATGCATTTTGTGATAACTCAGCGCAAAAAGGCCCCAAAATTGGAAGAAAGAGAAAAAGCTCGGTTCATAATTTGTTCAAAATTACCCGCCCTCGCGATTACTGAAATATTGACAACTCGCCGAAAACAAGTTAAGATGGGAGCACCATAAATCATGAGGAGGTAAATCTCATAATGGAAAAGAAAAGCACAAAGATCGCGTACTTCGTTGCGCTGGGTGTCTTTATCGTGCTGCTGGTCATTCTCGGCTTCGCGTATAAGGACGTTCCCCTGCCCACCTTCGAGGTCGATGGCGAGATGATCGAGGCGGCCACCCCGTTCGCGGGCACCTTCTGGTCCCTGCTGCCCCCCATCGTCGCCATCGTGCTGGCCCTGATCAGCAAGGAAGTGTATTCCTCCCTGTTCCTGGGCTGTCTGGTGGGCGCGCTGCTGTACACCGGCTTCTCCCCCTGGGAAACCGCTGTGGCGCTGGTAGGCGCTGACTACGGCATCGTCTCCGTTCTGGCCGACAGCTACAACATGGGCATCATCGTGTTCCTTGTTGTTCTGGGCATCATGGTGGATCTGATGAACAAGGGCGGCGGCTCCGAGGCTTTCGGCCGCTGGGCCAAGAAAACCGTTAAGACCCGCGCCGGTGCGCAGCTGATGACCATGCTGCTGGGCGTGCTGATCTTCATCGACGACTATTTCAACTGCCTGACCGTGGGCGCCGTCATGCGCCCCGTCACCGAGTCCCACAAGATCTCCCGTGCCAAGCTGGCTTACATCATTGACGCTACCGCCGCCCCCGTGTGCATGATCGCCCCTGTGTCCTCCTGGGCCGCCGCCGTGTCCGGCTACGTCAACTCCGATTCCGTCAACGGCATCGAAATGTTCATCAAGCAGATCCCCTGGAATTACTACTGCCTGCTGACGCTGGTGATGATGGTGGTCATCTCCCTGCTGAACATCGACTACGGCTCCATGCTGACCCACGAGTACA
>CAVBAZ010000183.1:0-3189 GCA_963593515.1 Bacteroidaceae bacterium | reverse complement strand
CTATGTGGCCTCCCCCAAGCCCCAGCAGATCGTGGAGCTGGGCGCCATCCGCGCGCTCAGCGACAGCGGCAACATCGTCATCTGCTGCGGCGGTGGCGGCATCCCCGTCTACCGTACCGAGCACAACCACCTGAAGGGCGCGGCTGCCGTTATCGATAAGGACTTCGCCTCCGAGCTGCTGGCCGAACAGCTGGACGCCGATATGCTGATCATCCTCACCGCCGTGGAGAAGGTGGCCATCAACTTCAACAAGCCCGACCAGAAGGGTCTGGACGAGCTGACCCCCGCCGAGGCCAGGGAGTACATCGCGCAGGGCCAGTTCGCCAAGGGCTCCATGCTGCCCAAGGTGGAGGCTGCCGTGAAGTTCGCCGAGTCCAAGCCCGGCCGCACCGCTCTTATCACCTTGCTTGAAAAAGCAAAGGATGGAATCGAAGGCAAGACTGGCACCCGCGTGCATCAGTGACCCTTACCGGAACCGTTTTCACTTATCCCAGCAATTTTCTCATTCGCATTTCTAATAGCAGCATCATCAAAAAATCTATAAGGAACGCAGAATTTTAGTTGAAATCTGTGAAAAATTCCTTTATAATACTTTTGTAACATTTTGATGCGTTACTGTGAATGCCGGATCTGCCATCCGTTATTCAGGCGTGCGGCAAATTTTACCCCTACCTTCAGCCGTACGTCATATAATTTAAGGAGGAAAACAAGAATGAAGAAGTTCCTTGCGTTGATCCTCGCCCTGGTTATGGCTCTGAGCCTGGTGGCCTGCGGCGGCGGCAATGACACCCCCAACACTGACGATCAGCAGGGCGGCGACGAGACTGCTAAGGTGAAGGTCGGTTTCATCACCCTGCATGATGAAAACTCCACCTATGACCTCAACTTCATCAACGCTGCCAAGGAGGCTATCGCCAACCTGGGTCTGACCGAGGATGATTACATCCTGAAGACCAACGTTCCCGAGGGCCAGGAGTGCTATGAGGCCGCTGTTGACATGGTCGACAAGGGCTGCAACATCATCTTCGCCGACAGCTTCGGTCATGAGCCTTACATGATCCAGGCCGCTCAGGAGTTCCCCGAGGTTCAGTTCTGCCACTCCACCGGCACCCGCGCTCACACCGAGGGTCTGGCCAACTACCACAATGCTTTCGCTTCCATCTATGAAGGCCGTTACCTGGCTGGTATCGCTGCCGGTATGAAGCTGAACGAGATGATCGAGAACGGCACCGAGATCAACGGCGTCAAGGTCACCGCTGAGAACGCCAAGATCGGCTATGTCGGCGCCTTCACCTATGCCGAAGTGGTTTCCGGTTACACCTCCTTCTATCTGGGCGCCAAGTCCGTCTGCCACACCGTCACCATGGACGTGACCTTCACCGGCAGCTGGTATGACGAGGCTCTGGAGAAGGAAGGCGCTCAGCTACTGATCGACAAGGGCTGCAACCTGATCAGCCAGCACGCTGACTCCCTGGGCGCTCCCACCGCTTGCGAGAACGCCGGTGTACCCAACGTCTCCTACAACGGCTCCACCAAGGATGCCGGCCCCAACACCTACATCATTTCCTCCCGCATCAACTGGGCTCCCTACTATGAGATGGCCATCAAGGCTGTCATGGACGGCACCGAGATCCCCGCTGACTGGACTGGCGATCTGTCCACCGGCTCCGTGGTTCTGACCGAGCTGAACACCGACGTTGCTGCCGCTGGCACTCAGGAAGCGATCGACGCTGCCATGGCCAAGCTGGAAGCCGGCGAGCTCCATGTCTTCGATGTGAGCACCTTCACCACCAAGGCGGACGACACCATGAACTCCTTCAAGGTCGACTTCCTGAAGGTCGATGCTGATGGTCACATCACCTCCTACCTGGCCGACGTCGATACCGACGAGGCTTACACCGGTGATACCGAGGTCGTCGAGAACGGTTACTTCGCCGAGTCCGCTAAGCGCTCCGCTCCTTACTTCGATCTGCAGATCGACGGCATCAACCTGCTGAACACTGCTATGTAAGGTCGTTCCTAACGGACAACATACAGCACCGCAAAGAGGTGGGCTGCGAAAGCAGCTCACCTCTTTTTTCTTTTCCCGCAACTCGTTTGACGATTCTTACAAAGGATTTTCTTCTTTCTTGTATAAGCTTACATTCTTTTTGTATACCTGACAAATTTTTTGCGAATTTTGATTTACAATACTATTTTTCTGTGCTAGAATAAAGTGTATGGAATTTAGCCCCGGTGTGCTACGAGGTGTTGCAGCCATTTGCACCGAAAGAAAGGATGACAGCCTTGGAAAAGAAATGCGCGATCAGAATGGAGAATATCACCAAGCGCTTCGGCAGCAAGGTCACGGCCAACAAAAATGTGACCATGGAGCTGTACGAGGGTGAGATCTTGTCCCTGCTGGGCGAAAACGGCAGCGGCAAGACGACGCTGATGAATATGCTCTCCGGCATCTACTACCCCGATGAGGGACAAATTTACATCCACGGTGAGCCCGTGACCATCTCCTCCCCCAAGGATGCCTTCGACCTTGGCATAGGCATGATCCACCAGCATTTCAAGCTGGTCGATCTGTTCACCGCCACCGAGAATATCATCCTCGGTCTGGAGGGCAGACTGGATCTGAACAACGCCCGTCAGAAGGTCAGGGACATCTGCGACAGATACGGCTTCGACATCGACCCCGACATGAAGATCTATGACATGTCCGTTTCCCAGAAGCAGACCGTTGAGATCGTGAAGGTGCTCTACCGCGGCGCGGATATTCTGATCCTTGACGAGCCTACCGCCGTGCTGACCCCGCAGGAGACCGACAGGCTGTTCACCGTCATGCGCAACATGAAGGCCGACGGCAAGTCCCTCATCATCATCACCCACAAGCTGCACGAGGTGCTGGACGTGTCCGACCGCGTGGCCGTGCTCCGTAAGGGCGAGTACATCGGCGACGTGATGACCAAGGACGCCGACCAGCAGTCCCTGACTGATATGATGGTGGGCCACAGCGTCACCCTGAATATTGACCGCCCCGTGCCCGTTAACGTGACGCCCCGCCTGCAGCTGGAGGGTCTGACCGTGTTCGATGAGCTGGGCGTCAAGCGTCTGGACGATGTCAGCTTCACCATCAACGCCGGTGAGGTGCTGGGCGTGGCAGGCGTGGCAGGCTCCGGCCAGCGTGAGCTGCTGGAGTCC
>CAVBAZ010000182.1:0-5447 GCA_963593515.1 Bacteroidaceae bacterium | reverse complement strand
TGGTCTCCTACATCGTCTCCCGCTTCGTGGACGGCAAGGATTGGCTGGATAAGGCAATTGCCAAGAAGAACGCCAAGACCGAGATCTCCGAGTAAATAACGAGTTCCTCATTTCCTCTGCCTTACGGCAGAACGGGCCGAGGACTGCGGTGTGGTTGAGCCGCAGTCCTCCGCCCACTCTCTTTCACAAAAACGCATACGAAAAATCAAAATTATACAAAATAAAACATTTAACTTCGCATATCCGGCTCTGTGAGAACCTTACCATACATAGGAACGGTCTGCGCACTGCGCGGGCGCGAGAGAAAGGAAAATGCTATGATCTGTGAAAATATCGCCATCGGCGCCAATGGCCACCTGCTTTTCGCGGGACAGGATACCGTTGAACTGGCTAAGGAATACGGTACGCCCCTGTATCTGATGGACGAGGACTATATCCGGCATCAGTGCCGCGTGTATCAGAACGCTTTCAAGAAGCATTTCGGCCCTACCAGCCGTCCGCTGTACGCCAGCAAGGCCAACTCCTTCAAGCGCATCTATGAGATCATGAAGGAGGAGGGCATGGGTATCGACGTGGTGTCCTCCGGCGAGATCTACTGCGCGCTGCAGGCGGGCTATGACCTGTCCCACGCCTATTTCCACAGCAACAACAAGACTGACGCCGATATCGTCTATGGCATGGACAACCATGTGGGCTACTTCGTGGCCGACAACGTGGAGGAGATCAAGGCCATCGAGGCCGAGGCCGCCCGCCGCGGCATCCGCCAGAAGGTGCTGCTGCGCCTGACCCCCGGCATCGATCCCCATACCTACGAGGCCATCTCCACCGGCAAGGTGGACAGCAAGTTCGGTTCCGCTATCGAGACCGGTCAGGCCGAGGAGATCACCGTCTACACGCTGGCCCAGCCCCACGTGGAGCTGATGGGCTTCCATTGCCACGTTGGCTCTCAGGTGTTTGGGGAGGACGTGTTCGAGCGTGCCGCTGTGGTCATGCTGGAGTTCATCGCTGCCATGAAGGAAAAGCACGGTTATATGGCCCAGCAGCTGGATCTGGGCGGCGGCTACGGCGTGCGCTATGTGGAGAGCGACCCCTATCTGGACGTGGACACCAAGGTCGGTCAGGTGGCGGCCGCCATCAAGGAGGCTTGCGCCCGCCTGAACATCGACATGCCGGAGATCCATATGGAGCCGGGCCGCAGCATCGTGGGCGCGGCGGGCATGACGCTGTATACCTGCGGCACGGTGAAGAAGATCCCCGGCTACAAGAACTATGTCTCCATCGACGGCGGTATGCCGGACAACCCCCGTTTCGCCCTGTATAAGGCCAACTACACCTGCCTGCTGGCCAATAAGATGAACGAGCCCTGCGATTTCGAGGCCTCCGTGGTGGGCCGCTGCTGCGAGAGCGGCGACATCATTCAGGAGCATGTGCTCATGCCCGCCTCCGTGGGGAGGGGTGACACCGTGGCGGTATGCACCACCGGCGCGTACAACTACGCCATGGCCTCCAACTATAACCGCATCCCCCGCGCACCCATCGTCATGCTGAAGGACGGCAAGAGCTATGTGGCCGTTCGCCGCGAGACCTTTGCCGACATGTGCGCCTGCGACCTGTAACGGCAGAATAGACAAACCAAAAGCAAAGCCCGTTCCGGGCTTTGCTTTTGTATCCATTGCAAACGGCGGCGTTATCGTGTAGAATAAAGGCAAAGCTGCCGGAAAGGGGAGAGGTACAATGGATATTCTGCAAAGCGTAATGGATTCGTCCTCTCATGCCATGTTTACCATGGACCGGCAGGGCATCGTTACCCACATCAATCAGCAGGCCAAGGAGCGCTTCGGCCTGTTCAACCACAGCATTTACTCCCACCCCGACGGACGGCTGGAGCCGGGAGATTTGGTGATCCTTGCCACCTCCGCCATGGGCGTGGACGACGGCAATCTGGCCCCGGAGGATCTGGCAGCCATCGGCATACAGGATCACCGGCTCCGCAGCGGCGATATGCTGGCGGCGGTAGGTGTCTATCATGGGCCGGGCGTCAAGCCGGTATATAAGCACCTGCGGGGCGGCGAAGCGATCGGCCTAAAGCTGGATGTGACCTTTCAGGGCGTGCCCATCAGCGTTCAGATCACGGACCGCGAGATATCCGTGACTGTGCAGGAACGGGTGTATACCATCAACTATTTCGACTGCATCGGCCAGATGGTCATATTGGATCATGATGCCAAGCAGGTGAAATTCTGGGAGGAGAAGGGCTATTCCGCCCGGAAGGAGGGCATCGGCAATCTTCTGCGGGGCAACAGCTTTATCGCCAAGGGGCCGGAGCAGGAGATCTGCGTGGTGGGCTACCACTTCCGGGAGTTTTTCGAGGGTGAGCTGTTTGAGGAGCATCTGCGTCAGGTGCTGAACGGACAGGCCGCCTGCTTTACCGACGTGGCCTATGAGATCAACGGCTTTGCGCTGATGGCGTCCATCCTGCCCATCCATGACGGCAAGCAGGTGACGGGTATCATCGTCAAGTTCCGCAATATCGAGGATATCCGCACCACCATCATGGAGCGCAACACCGCCATCGCGGCGGCGGAGCGTAAGTACCGGGCGTCCTCCGAACGGGGACTGCCGGACGAGATGGGCGATTCGCTGCTGGGCTGCGGCAATTCCGCCGCGCTGCGGGCAGTGCGCCGCCGGGCGTATAAGCTCAGCCAGATGGACTGCAACATTCTCATTACCGGCGAGAGCGGCACGGGCAAGACGCGGCTGGCCCAGAGCATCCAGCGGGCGCAGCCCAGAGGCGGCCCCTTTGTGCGGGCGGATTGCTCCGCCATTGATCCCGCGCTGCTGGACGGCGAGCTGTTCGGCAAAAAAGACGGCACGCCAGGACTCTTTCAGGAAGCTGATGGCGGCACGCTGCTGCTGGACGAGGTGGGGGAGCTGCCCTTAAACGTACAGGCCAAGCTGATGCATACCATCCAGCGGGGCGAAGTGGTACCGGCAGGCTCCACGCGGCCCGCTCCCGTGAACGTGCGGCTGCTGGCGGTGGCCGGGCCGCGGCTGCGGGAGGAGGTAGAGGACGGACGCTTCCGGCAGGATCTCTATTACCGGCTGTCCGCCTTCTCGGTGGAGCTTCCGCCCCTGCGGGACTGCCGCGAGGATATCTACCTGATGGCCCATGAGCTGGTGGAGCAGATCTGCCAGCGGTATCACATTCCGGAAAAGACCCTGTCCGGCGAGGCCTTCAGTAAGCTTATCAACTACGACTGGCCCGGCAACCTGCGGGAGCTGGAGAATGTGCTGGAGGGCGCGGCGGCCATGTCCGATTCTGATATCATCTATCCGGAGCATATCCACCTGAAAACGGAACCGGCGGCACAGACACTCCGTCAGCACATGCGGGAGGAGGAGCGCCGCTTCATCCAGCAGACGTTGGCCCAGTGCGGCGGCGACCGCCAGCAGGCCATGAAGCAGCTGGATATTTCCCGCTCGGTCTTTTATGAACGTCTGAAGGAGTACGGTCTCCACTGACCGCTCTTTCCATAGATCACACCTGAAAGGAGAACACACATGAAAGGAGAACACACATGAAAAGTTTACAGGAGTTTCCCCGCATCCCTCTGGCGGTGCTGCCCACGCCCATCCAGAAGCTGGAGAACATCAGCCGCCTGCTGGGCACCAATGTTTACATCAAGCGCGACGACCTGACCGGCATCGGTCTTGGCGGCAACAAGGTGCGTAAGCTGGAGTTCCTGCTGGCGGACGCCAAGCGCCAGGGTGCCGAGATCGTGTTTACCACCGGCGGCGCACAGTCCAACCACGCCATGCTGACGGCGGCCTGCGCCAAGAAGCTGGGCATGGAGCCCATCCTGATCCTGAAAAAGCGTGGCGTTACCGACCGCAAGGGCAATCAGCTGCTGGAATACCTGATGAACACGGATGTCCGCTTTATGGATACCGACAGCTATGATGATATTTACGCCGAGATGGATCGGGTGGGCAAGGCCAGCGGCAAGCCCTACTATAAGATCCCCTGCGGCGGCTCCAACGCCATCGGTGCGCTGGGCTATGTCAACTGCATGAAGGAGATCGCCGATACCGGCATGAAGTTCGATTACGTCTGCTGCGCCGAGGGCAGCGGCGGCACCCACGCCGGTGTGGCGCTGGGCGCGAAGCTGTTCATGCCGGAGACGCAGGTGGTTGGCATGATGGTGGACAGCGATCCCTTTGACGTGATCACCACCCGCATCATGCAGGAGGCGGCCAAGCTGCTGGAGCTGGACTTCGTCCCCACCACGGAGGACGTGCATCTGGTGAATATGTGCGGCCCCGGCTACGCCATCCCCTCTGCCGAGGGCAACGCCGCCATCCGCCTGATGGCGGAGAACGAGGGCCTGTTCCTTGATCCTGTGTATACCGGCAAGGCCTTTGCCGGTCTGGTGAAGCTGGCCCGCGAGGGTAAGTTCAAGCCCACCGACAATGTGCTGTACCTGTATTCCGGCGGCGCGGGCGGCCTGTTTGCCATCGACGTGGATCTGGGCTGAGCACGACTGCAAAAGACGGCGAAAAGTCCTGTGGCCTACGGTCACAGGACTTTTTTGCGGCTTTTGGGTTGTATCTTTCCGTCGGATTTGGTACAATACGCCCTGAGATCAAACGAAATGAGGCGGCGGCATGGACGCGGTAATGCTCAGACATGTGGATAAATCCTATACATCATACAGCACGGAGGTGGTTATCAGCGGCCAGTCCCGTGAAAGCCGCACGCGGCAGGTGCTGCGTGACCTCTCCGTCAGCTTTCCGGTGGGACAGCTGACTGTTATCGTTGGCCGCAGCGGCTGCGGAAAGAGTACGCTCTTGAAGCTGCTGGCAGGGAAGGAGCAGCCGGACGCCGGAGAGATCGTGATACCGGAGGGCTGGCACAGCGCGATGCTGAGCCCGGATCCCTATGTGATCACATGGACGAATGTGCAGCGCAACGTGGCCATGGCCTGCGGCGTGGGAAGAACGCCGGAGGAGCGTTATGAGCGGGCCACGGAATTTGTTCGTCTGGTGGGATTGGAGGATTACGCCGATCTGACCCCGGTGGAGCTGTCCACCGGTATGAAGCAGCGGCTGGGGCTTGCGCGGGTGCTGGCCGGTCAGGTGGAGCTGCTGCTGATGGACGAGCCGTTTGCGTCGCTGGATTTCCTGACCCGCGAGGAGCTGCAAACACAGCTGCTGGGGATCCAGCAGAAGATGCCCCGCACCATTGTTCTTGTGACCCACCAGCTGGAGGAGGCGCTTGTGCTGGGACAGAAGATCATCGTCATGCACCCGGACAGCTCCATTCGGGAATTTGACCTGACGGGGCTGCCGTATCCCAGAGAACTGGACAGCGCGCCGTTGCGCCAGCTCAAGCGGGAGATCACCGAGGCGTGCAAAAAGGCCTCGGCAGTGGAATAGATAAGAGGTGC
>CAVBAZ010000181.1:0-8160 GCA_963593515.1 Bacteroidaceae bacterium | reverse complement strand
GTGATATCGTATGCTCACAGAGGAAAGGAGCGTGATCCCATGAAAAAGCTGCATAAGGTCGAGCAGGGCAAGATGCTCTGCGGTGTGTGCACCGGTATCGCCGCCTATTTCGACATCGATCCCACGCTGGTGCGTCTGGGCTGGGTGCTGTTTTCCCTGCTGGGCGGCAGCGGTGTTCTGGCCTATATCATCTGTGCGCTGATCGTTCCCAACGATCCGGATAAGGTACAATAAAAGCGGGTAGAAGCACTTGTGTATTGAACCGCGTGTGTCAGGACGACAGTGAAAAAGATAGCGCTTTTCCGGTCGGCAGCCTTGTGCTGCCGACTGTTTTTTGTGAGACGAAGTATTTGTGCACGAACAAGCAAAGATTCCCGCTGGCCCGGCGTGACAAACTCTGCGCCGTGTGCTATACTGGAGCTACCATCATGAATAGGAGGCGCATAACATGCGGATCAACTGGTTCAAGGACGAGAATAACCTGATCTATATCAACGGAGAGACCCAACTGGCGGAGCTGGAGAAAACGCTGCACTTCCCCGGCCTGGAGGAGGCGGCCAACGAGCTGCGGCAGCATCCCACGGCGGAGGGTTTTACCATCAAGGGGCCGAAGCGCACCAGCGGACGTCTGTTTGTGCCGGATCTGGCCTTTGGCGAGCATATCGAGATGGGCGAGAACATCTTCTTTTTCATGGGGGAAATGCAGGAATGTTACGTGATCTACTGGCCTGACGCGCCGGTGGCGAAGTAAGTGATCCTTTGCCTGCGAATACATGGCCGACTGACGTGCCGGGGGCAATAAACCAATCAAGCCCACCCTGACGAAGGGCGGGCTTGATCGGTTCCCAGGGAAATTTATAAAGGGTACTTCACCATGAAAAGAACGTATTTAATGCCCGCATTGATCGCCCTCATGGCCGGTCTGGGCGCGGTGCTGGCTGCGGTACTCGGTAGGCGTCTGGCCATACATCTCCCGGAAGGCTGTGGTGAACCGGCTGGGGCTGTCATAGCCGACCGCCTGCGCGATAGCGGTGATCTCGTCGTGAGAAGTTTGCAGCAGCAGCGCCGCCTGCTCCATGCGGTGTATCCGCATGTGGGCGGCGATGGTGGTGCCATACACCTTTTTGAATACGTTTTTCAGCGTGGTGCTGTTCATGAGAAAGCGGCGGGACAGCTCGTCGATGGTGACCCGCTCCGACAGGTGCTCCACCAGATACTGGTGCACATTGCGGATGATCTCCTCCTGCGACGCCTGAAAGTCCACGCTCTTTTCGGGGCAGGCGATCTCCATGACCTGCTCCACGATCTGGTGCAGCAGGCGGCTCAGCTGGGTGTCCGGCGCTTTGTAGTAGACCTCCTTGCCCTCGCGGCGGCTTTCCAGAAGGCCGCTGTCCACCAGCGAACGCAGGTGATGGGACACGGCGGGACTGGACATCTCCAGTATGGCGGCGATATTGACCACACATTCCTCCTGATGGCTCAGCAGCCAGAAGATACGGACGCGGGTGGGGTCGCTGAGCTGCTTGAAAATGTCGGACACCGCCGAGAAATGCCCCGTTCTGCTCAGTTCGCGGCACAGGTGGGCGGTATGGCTCTTTTCGCCGTGGTTATGGGGTAGTTCAAAGTGCTCCATGGTGATGCCTCCGGTTTCTGTTTTGGAAATTTCACTTGCTGTTTTGGGCGTACGATGCCCGGACATCTTGCTTTTTCTCCTGCCTTTGAGTATACTACCACCAGAATCGTTAAGCAAGCGCTTAATTGTGAAAATTTGAAGCGCCCCGCATGAGGACGCCAATGCATGGAGGTATGTATCATGAAAAAGACCTACAAGATCGAAGTTGACTGCGCCAACTGCGCCAACCTGATGGAGGAAGCCGCCAATAAGACCAGCGGCGTGGCGTCTGCCACCGTCAATTTCATGACCCAGAAGATGATCGTGGAGTTCGAGGACGGACAGGATGCCAAGTCCGTCATGAAGGATGTGCTGAAGGCCTGCAAGAAGGTAGAGCCTGACTGCGAGATCGAGCTGTAATAAAGCCTCATGCCCGGCCTTTGGCCGGGCATGAGAATGAAAAGAGAGGTGTTGACCATGACGAAGAAGCAGAAAACGATGCTGACCCGCATCATTATTACAGCGGTGATGCTGGTGGCGCTGAAATTCATTCCGCTGACCGGTATTCCTCAGCTGATCGCCTATCTGGTTGCCTATCTGGTGATCGGCTATGACATCCTGCGGAAGGCAGGGAAGGGCATCCTCAATGGCCGCGCCTTTGACGAAAACTTCCTGATGGCCCTTGCCACGCTGGGCGCGTTCTTTCTGGCCATCTGGACCAAGAGCGGCGACTATGTGGAGGGCATCGCCGTTATGCTGTTCTATCAGGTCGGCGAGCTGTTCCAGAGCTACGCCGTGGGCAAGAGCCGCCGGAACATCAGCGCCCTGATGGATATTCGTCCCGACTACGCCAACATCGAGAAGGACGGCCAGCTGGAGCAGGTAGACCCCGACGAGGTGGCCGTGGGCAGCATCATTGTGGTGCAGCCCGGCGAGAAGGTGCCTCTGGACGGCGTGGTGGTCAGCGGCAGCGCCAGCCTGAACACCAGTGCCCTTACCGGTGAGAGCCTGCCCCGCGACGTGAAGGAGGGCGAGGAGATCATCAGCGGCTGTATCGACATGAGCGGCGTGCTGAAGATCCGCACCACCAAGGAGTTTGGGGAATCCACCGTGTCCAAGATACTGGATCTGGTGGAGAACGCCAGTTCCCGCAAGTCCCGCTCCGAGGCCTTCATCTCCCGCTTTGCCCGCGTCTATACCCCGGCGGTATGCGCCGCTGCGGCGGTGCTGGGCGTCCTGTTCCCCCTGGGTCGTATGGTGCTGGGCATGGATCCCCAGTGGACCGACTGGATCTACCGTGCCCTGACCTTCCTGGTGGTCAGCTGCCCCTGCGCGCTGGTCATCAGTATCCCCCTCAGCTTCTTCGCCGGTATCGGCGGCGCCAGCAAGGAGGGCATCCTTATCAAGGGCTCCAACTATCTGGAGGAGCTGTCCGACGCCAGGTATGTGGTGTTTGATAAGACCGGCACCCTGACGCAGGGTGTGTTCGAGGTGACGGCGGTACACCACAATGAAATGGACAAGGACAAGCTGCTGGAGTTCGCCGCGCTGGCGGAATGTGCGTCCTCCCACCCCATCAGCAAGAGCCTGCAAAAAGCCTATGGCAAGCCCATCGACCGCGACCGGTTGACGGACATTCAGGAGATCAGCGGCCACGGTGTGACGGCTGTGGTGGATGGACACGATGTGGCTGCCGGCAACAGCAAGCTGATGCAGCAGCTGGGCATTGAATATCACGAGTGCCACAGCGTGGGCACCATCATCCACATGGCGGTGGACGGCCAGTACGCCGGACATATCGTCATCTCCGACGTGGTGAAGCCCCATTCCAAGGAGGCCATCGCGGCACTGAAGCGTTCCGGCGTGGAAAAGACCGTCATGCTGACCGGCGATGCCAAGCGGGTGGCCGACGAGGTGGCGGCGGAACTGGGCGTGGACGAGGTGCACAGCGAGCTTCTGCCTGCCGACAAGGTGGATGAAGTGGAAAAGCTGCTGGCGCGGAAGGGCGAGCGGGCCAAGCTGGCCTTTGTGGGCGACGGCATCAACGACGCGCCGGTGCTGACCCGCGCCGACATCGGCATCGCCATGGGCGCCATGGGCAGCGATGCCGCCATTGAGGCCGCCGACGTGGTGCTGATGGACGACGATCCCATGCAGATCGCCAAGGCCATCAAGATCTCCCGCAAGTGCATTGGCATCGTCCGGCAGAACATCGTGTTCTCGCTGGTGGTGAAGTTCGGTTGTCTGGCGCTGGTAGCCATCGGCGCCGCCAACATGTGGGCCGCTATCTTTGCCGACGTGGGCGTGATGATCCTTGCGGTGCTCAACGCCATCCGTGCGCTGAAATACAAGGATTGACCGCAGAACATAAAAACCGTCCCTGACGCATCCGCGTCAGGGACGGTTTTTTGCCTGTTTTCAGCAGCAGCCCAGATAGTGCAGCAGCAGCTGGAGCGTGGCCTTCAGGCCGTTCCAGTGGGTGCGCTCCATGCCGTGGGAGGCGTGGACGCCGGGGCCGATCAGGGCGGCCTTCATGCCGCCGCCGGCCTGCCATGCCGCCGCGGCATCGGAGCCGTAGTGGGGATACACGTCAGCGGCGTAGTCGATCTTGTTGGCCTTCGCCAGCGCGATCAGGCGGGAGGTCATGTCGTAATCGTAGGGGCCTGCGCTGTCCTTCACGCAGATGGAGACCTGCTGCTCGGTGCAGCTCAGATCAGCGCCGATGCAGCCCATGTCCACCACCAGCAGCTCGTTCAGCGTGGTGGGGATGTCGGAGCCGCCGTGGCCGACCTCCTCGTAAACGGTGAAGTAAAATTCCGTATCGTAAAGGGGCGTGAAGCCGTTCTCCCGCATGATCCGCAGCAGGGTCAGCAGGCAGGCGGCGGAGCCCTTGTCGTCGATGAAGCGGGATTTCAGGAAGCCGTTCTCGGTGACGGTGGTCTTGGTGTCGATGCAGATGTAATCACCGACCTCGATGCCCAGCGCCAGAACATCGTCCCGCGAGCGGACAGGCTCGTCGATGCGGACGTACATGTTCTGCTCGTCACGGGGCCGGGTGGCCGCGTCGTCGAACACATGGATGGACGGCGACAGGGACAGGATCGTGCCGGTATAGACCTTGCCGCCGCGGGTGTGGATGCGGCAGTATTCGCCGTCCAGCGTGTTCAGCAGTGGGCCGCCAATGCGGGTAAAGAGCAATCCGCCGTTTTCCGTGATGGCACGGCACATCAGTCCCAGCGTATCCACATGGGAGCAGACGCCGATGGTTTTCGTGTGATCCCGGCCGGGGATGCGCACCAGAAGATTGCCCTTGTTGATGCACTCCGCGGTATAGCCCTGCGCCTCCGCCAGCTCCTTGGCCAGCATGATAACGTCATGGGTGAAGCCGCTGGGAGAGTCCACGGCGAACAGCCGCTTCGCGGTGTCCATAAGCGGCAGGCGATAGTTTTCAAGCAACATGATCGTTCCTCCTCGTATCGGTCATTCCATTTCGGGGCGCTCGTCGCCGTAGAAGAACACGGCCACCGTGCCGGGGCCGGCGTGGCTGCCGATGATGGTGCCGATGTCGCAAATGCGGATCTTGCCCTTCAGGTGAGGGAAGCGGATCTCCAGCTGGCCGGCCAGCTGCTGGGCCAGATCAAGGCACTGGGAGTGGCAGATCCAGCAGCGCTGGTCGTAGTCGCGGCCGCCTTGGGCGTGCTGCTCCATGGTGTTCACCGTGGTCTCGATGGCCTTGTGCTTGCCCCGCACCTTGTCGTAGGCCTTGATAGCGCCCTTGTTGTCCAGACGCATGATGGGGCAGATGTTCAGCACCGTGGCGATGGCGGCGGCAGCGCCGGACACACGGCCCGTGCGGCGGAACTGGGTCATATCGGTGGAGAAGAACTGGTGGTGCACCTTGTTGCGGTTGTCCAGCGTCCACTGATAGGCCTCCTCGATGGAAGCGCCCGCGTCGCGCATATCGGCCACCGTATCCACCAGAAGGCCGTAGCCAGAGGAGGAGCACAGGGTGTCCACCACCAGCAGCTTCTGGTCGGGGTATTTCTCCTTCATCATGTCGGCGGCGATGAAGGCGTTATGGATGGAGCCGGACTGGCCGGAGGTGAAGCCCAGGTGCAGCACATCGCCGCCCTGCTTCAGCAGTCCTTCAAAGAACTCGGCGTATTCGGCCACGTTGATCTGGCTGGTCTGGGGCAGCTTGCCCGCCGCCAGCATCTCGTAGAAATGGGGCAGGGCGTTGGGATCGCGGCCCATGTCGTCCACATAGGTCACGTCGTCCACCACATAGGTGTAAAAAAGAACCGGGATATCGCGGCTTTCCAGATAGATGTACGGCACATCCACGGTGGAGCAGCAGCTCAGTGTAAAGTTACGGGACATAGTGTTGATTCTCCTTTCTCCTTGGTGTCATTATATCAGGTTTACAAACTTTGTCAATAATGTCCAAGTCGAAGAAATGTGATATGGCGTATTAGGAGGGATATGTTGCCAAGCGGTGAAAAGTATGCTATATTAAATAAGTTAAGAACATGATTCGTCCGTTTGGGCTGATTTTCGGAGGCATATATGCTGGTATTTATGAAACATGATACGCCGGATGCGGCGATACGCTCGCTGGTGATCCAGCTGAGCCGGGAGGGTATCGGCGCGGCCCGCGCGGAGAGCGCCGGACGGGCGCTGCTGACGCTGGTGGGGCCGACGTGGACGCTGGACGAGCAGCGGCTGCTGGCGCTGCCCTATGTGGATGCGGTGAAGCGCCTGACGCCGGTGTGGCGGCTGACGGATCGCAGGAACCATCCGGACAACACGGTGGTAACGGTAGGGGAGACCCGCATCGGCGAGGGCTTCTGCCTGATCGCCGGGCCCTGCGCCATCGAGTCGGCTTTCCAGATGCAGTCGGTGGCCCGCTCCGTGAAGGCCGCCGGTGCGGCGGTACTGCGGGGCGGCGCGTACAAGCCCCGTACTTCGCCCTACGCTTTTCAGGGCTTTGGCGCTCCGGCGCTGGAGCTGCTGGCCCAGACCGGAAAGGAGATGGGCCTGCCCACCGTGTCGGAGATCACCGACGCGGCGCAGCTGCCCCAGTTTGAGCATGTGGACATGTTACAGGTCGGCGCGCGGAATATGCAGAACTATGAGTTGCTGCGGGCCTTGGGCGGACAGTCCAAGCCGGTGCTGCTGAAGCGGGCCGTTGGCGCCACAGTAGAGGAACTGCTGCAATCGGCGGAGTACATTCTGGCGGGCGGCAATCCCAATGTGGTGCTGTGCGAGCGGGGCATCCGCAGCTTTTCCAAGACCAGCCGTGCGGCGCTGGACATCAGCGCCATCCCGGTGCTGAAGCAGATGACCCATCTGCCGGTGATCGTGGATCCCAGCCACGCGGCAGGGGAGGCGGCGCTGGTGGCACCGCTGGCGCTGGCCGCTGTGGCGGCAGGAGCCGACGGCGTGATGATCGAGGTGCATGACCGGCCTGCCGCCGCCCTCAGTGACGCGGCCCAGTCCCTCAGCTGCACGGCCTTTGCGGAGCTGGCAGAGAAGATCGCCAAGGTGCGTCAGGCCATTGAAGGGTAAATGCCGGCGCATAAGCGCTGTGGAAATGATAATAGGAGGATGTCACCATGCCCCATGTTCACGTTACCGTTACCGGAAAGCACACCAGGGAGTGGAAGCAGGATCTGATGGATTTCGCCGCTGCCACCATCCACGCCAACACCAGCACGCCGCTGAAAAATGTGTATGTCTACATTCATGAAATGGATCCTGAGAACGTCCGCAAGACCGCGCCCATCGTGCGCATCGACTGGACCACCATCCCGGATCGCACTCAAGCGGCGAAAAACGCCATCATGACGGCGCTGACCGACAAGCTGGCGGAGATCACCGGCGAGAATAAGATGGAGATCAGCATCCTTATTAACGATATTCCCTTGGCCTGCGGCATGCTGGGCGGCATCTCCCGCGCCGACAACTGCGACTGGTGAAGCAAAGAAGCGGGTGATGTTATGCGCCTTAATACACATAGCCCGGCACCTTCTCCTAAAGTACAAAAGCCGATTCTCGTATTATTTTTCGTTGCTATCGGCTTGCTGTACGCACTCTTTTTGCTTGGTTCATTCGCTTGTTTTTATTATGCAAAAAGTGTGCCGAACGGCATCTTATTGATTGTCATCCCAATAGTGATGACGATGGTGTGCTGTATCATGTTGAGCGATATGCGCAAGGCGTATATCGAAGTGGATGAAAGCATGATCCGTGTGGTGGACTACTATTTTGGCATAAAAAAGAGAAGCTGTTTTCATTTGCAGACATTACAAGCGCTGAAATAGTCCTTGGGTACTCATTTCGAGTAAAGGGATACCGAATTAGTGCCGGGGGTACACAATACATTGTTGTGAGGAAAGGCAATAAGTACCTTTTCAAAGTGATCTGCACAGAGGACACGATCAACATTTTTAAGAAATATCTTGCGTAATGGCTTTCGATACATTGAATCACACAAACAACAAACCGGCATGACCGCAACGGTCATGCCGGTTTGTTGTTTGTTCAGG
>CAVBAZ010000180.1:0-4063 GCA_963593515.1 Bacteroidaceae bacterium | reverse complement strand
TTTTCGTTTCGTTATCGAATCGTCTCTGCTCCTGCGCCGCTGCCGCTGATGCCTATATCGAACAACGCTATTGGTTCTACCGTTGAGAACGTAAGCGGCAGCGGCGCAAGAAGAAAAGCAATTCGTCATACGCAACGATAATCTCCGTGTTCCGCGAACGCGCGGTAAAAGGTTACAAAATACAACACGAAACAGCGTGCGCGGATTCTTAAACCGCAGGTTTAAGTGGCGTTTTTGGTTACTTTTGCCGCCAAGGGCAAAAGTAACTCGCGCCGAAGCGCGAAACATTTTAACTCAACAACACAAAATTCCCCTGCAACAAATTTCCCCCGTTCTGCGTATCCACTATGAAAGGAGGTGGTCACTGTGGGCACTTTGCTGCGTACGGGCAAAGACCTTGAGGACATCTATCAGCGCCATGTGGACATGCTGTACCGCGTGGCCTATTCCTTCATGAAAAATGGCGCGGACGCGGAGGACATGGTACAGGAGACCTTCCTCCGGCTAATGCGCAGCGGCACGGTGTTTGAATCGGCCCAGCACGAAAAGGCGTGGCTGATCGTGACCGTGTCCAACCTGTGCAAAAGCGCGCTGCGCAGTCCGTGGCGGCGGCGGGAGGACTTCGACGCCCTCAGCGAGCAGCCTACCACGGAGGACGCGGCCCCGGATGATACGTTACAGGCGGTGCTGGCCCTGCCGGATGACTATAAATTACCGGTCTATCTCTATTACTACGAGGGCTATCCCACCGCCGACATTGCCCGGATGCTGAAGGTGGCTCCGGCCACTGTCCGCAGCCGCCTGAACCGCGCCAGAAAAAAACTGAAATTGACCTTGGGAGGTGATCTCCAATGACGGGTAATAACATTTACCGGGCCTATGACAACCTGCGGCCCGACGATGCGGCCAAAGAGCGGATGCTGCGAAACGTTCAGGCCGCCTATTCCCAGAGGACGATCCGAAAGCGGCCCTTTCGGGGCACGCTGATCCTTGCGGCGGCGCTGGTTCTGGTGCTGGCACTGGTCACCACCGGCTTTGCCACCGAGTGGTTCGGCCTTGCCAGTCTGGGACAGCGGCAGGAGCCCTCGGACTGGGGCAGCGGACAGGAGACCATACTGGGCTTACAGGGCCTGGCGGACAGTCCCGCCTGTCAGGCAGCCAAAGCCTGGGGCGACTGGTGCGCCGCCTATGAGCCGGATCCGGCCGACATCATCACGCCGGACGTGCCGTATCTCTACTACGGCTGCCGCACAGAGGAAATGATCCAAAAGCTGGATGAGCTGGCGGCGGAATACGGCCTCTCCCTTCTGCCGGGCGAGGCGCTGTTCCCGGAGGACGAGGCGGCGCTGCTGGCCAACGAAGGGCTGTCCGCCCCGCTGCGGCAGGACACGGAGCGCGTGGAAAACCGCTATGAAGCCGGTTACGGATACAGCGACGGCACCTTTGTCATGGACGGCACGGTGACCTTTACCGACGGCACATGGCTGACGGAGCCGGTGCCCTACAAGCTGTTCCGCACCATGAAAACGACGTTGACCACCGGGGAGCTGAACCTGGGCGATCTGGTGGTGTTCCCCTATGAGGACTGGCCCTATGGCACGCTGCTGCTGGCGCTGGGCAACGACCGGGCGCTGATCGTCGCCGATCAGGCGGACGCCTTTGTGGTAGTGGAGATCATGGGCACCTATTATGGCGACGTGGTGGACGGTGAGGTTCACATGACCCGCAGCCACATTCAGGCCATCGCCGACAGCTTTGCCTTTGACCGATTGGCCGAGGGCAAGTGAAAAGATAAAAGAGAAAAGTGAAAAGTTGTGGTATGCCGCCTGCGGCGGCATGATTTGAATTGTGCCGCACAGCGGCACACCGCTTCTTTTCTCTTTTCACTCTTCTCTCTTCTCTGCAAAAGAAAAAAGCCTGCATAGCAGGCTTTTTTCTTTTGCTTTATTGTACCTCGTTGAACACGTCCGCCATGTCCATGTCGTACATGTGCTTCAGCATACGGGTGACCATGTTGCTGTAACCCCACTCGTTGTCGTACCACGCGATCAGCTTCACGAAGTCCTGATCCAGCATGATGCCGGCAGTCTCGTCAAACACGCAGGGGCAGGGGTTGGCGATCATATCGGTGGACACCACCTGATCGCGGGTATAGCCGATGATGCCCTTCATATACGTCTCGGAGGCGTGGAGGATCTCATAGCAGATATCGGCGTAGGATGCGCTGGTGCTGAGGCGGGCGGTCAGATCCACCACGGACACGTCAGCAGTGGGAACGCGGAAGGCCATGCCGGTCATCTTGCCCTTCAGGGAGGGGATCACGCGGCCCACGGCCTTGGCCGCGCCGGTGGAGGTGGGGATGATGTTGTTGAGGATGGAGCGGCCGGTGCGCCAGTCGCTGCCGCCGCGGGAGTCGACAGCCTTCTGCTTGGCAGTGGAGGCGTGGATGGTGGACATGAGGGACTGCTCGATGCCGAAGGTCTTATGGATGACATAGGCCAGCGGGGCAAGGCAGTTGGTGGTGCAGCTGGCGTTGGAGATGACCTTCATATCGCTGCGGTACTCGTCGCTGTTGACGCCGTAGACGAAGGTGGGGGTGGCGTCATCCTTGGCGGGCGCGGTGAGGATGACCTTCTTGGCGCCGCCCTTGAAGTGGCGGCTAGCCTTGTCGGTGGTGTTGTTGGCGCCGGTGGACTCGATGATATACTCGGCCTCGCTGTCGGCCCAGTTGATCATGGCGGCGTCAGACTCGCTGTACACCTTGATCTTGTGGCCATTCACGATCAGGTCGCCGCCGGCGTGCTCCACCATACCGGGGAAGTTGCGGAATACCGAGTCGTATTTCAGCAGGTACACCATGTAGTCGATGTCAGCCTTACGCAGGTTGATGCCACGGATATCGAAGGTCTCCGGATTTTCGCACATAATGCGCAGGACGATGCGTCCGATGCGGCCGAAGCCGTTAATGCCGATCTTGATAGCCATATTGTTTTCCTTTCACTTTCGTGCCGTCATGCGGCCCCTTTTTTGTTCCATTGTACATTATAATACGAAGCGAACGGATTGTCTCCCTCCGAAACGAAGAATAAATGTAGAAAAAATGTTATCTGTTTTGTGCATTTTGGTGCATTTTTGCAACTTTTCGAGTGGTATAAGTGGAATGTTCCATACATTCTTGACCTTATTCTCCTCCTTATGGCAGCGCCTTTGCGTGAAAGGAGAGCAAACAGAAAGCGCCAGCCCGAACGGACTGGCGCTTTCTGTTTGTGTGTTTTGTTAGGAGAGAGAGAAAAATCACATAAGGATTGGCTTCCTTTTGGATGAGTCTATACTACCCTATATTTTTTTCGGAATCTTGAATTGCCCGTGAACTTTTTATGAACATTGGAAACAAATTATGAATCAATAGGTGATTTTGCCGAAGGATTCGGCGGTTATCGGAACTTTTTGCTCTCGGCCACCGCAAGCTGGTCACAGCGGTTGTTCTTCTCGTTCTCGGCGTGGCCCTTGACCCAGTGAAGGCGAACGTCGTGACGCTTCAGCTCCGGCAGCAGCTGCTGCCACAGGTCAACGTTCAGCACCGGCTTCTTGTCGGCCTTGATCCAGCCCTTTTTCTGCCAGCCGTACAGCCAGCCCTTGTCGATGGCGTCCACCACATATTTGGAATCGCTGTAAAGCTCCACGATGCAGGGCTCTTTCAAAAGGCGCAGCGCCGTCAGCACGGCGGTCAGCTCCATGCGGTTATTGGTGGTCTGGGCCTCGCCGCCGGACAGCTCCTTTTCGTGGCCCTGCCACTCCAAAATCGCGCCCCAGCCGCCGGGGCCGGGATTGCCGCTGCAAGCGCCGTCGGTGTAGATGGTTACTGTTTTCATAAAGTCTCCTTGTTTTTGGGAAGGTTTTTCGCGCTTCCGAGCGCGAGGAAAAGTTCCGTGCCTCCGGGCACGGGTCACTTTTGGCCGCTGTCCCAAAAGTGTCCTGTTGCGGTACCCAAAATTTCGTAGCGCCTAAAAGCCGCCGAAATTTTGACCGCTGCCACTCGCTCACCTCGCTTCATCTGCCACAG
>CAVBAZ010000179.1:0-3664 GCA_963593515.1 Bacteroidaceae bacterium | reverse complement strand
CTCATCGACAAGGTGGAGGACGAGGATATCCCCGTGGTGTATACCATTGAATTGAGCAGCCAAAAGGTGGCCGACGCCATTGCCGAGACCACCGGCGCGAAGGTGCTGACCTTCCACTCCTGCCAGACGGTGTCCCGGGCGGAGTTTGACGGCGGCGCGACGTATCTCAGCCTCATGGAGCGGAACGTGGAGGCTTTGCGGGAGGGACTGCAATGAACGACGGAAAGAAACTGCTGATCGACTGCCGTGACGCGACATTGGGCTATGAGGGCAGGGCCATCAGCAGCCATTTGAATTTTCAGGTGCGCGGCGGCGACTATCTGTGCATCGTGGGCGAGAACGGCAGCGGCAAATCCACGCTGCTGAAGGGCCTGCTGGGCCTTTTGAAGCCCATGGAGGGCCAGATCGTGCTGGACAGGTCTCTCCGGGCCGGGGCCATCGGGTATCTGCCCCAGCAGACCCGCGCCCAGCGGGACTTCCCCGCCACGGTGTACGAGGTGGTGCTGTCGGGCTTCCTCAGTGCCCGGAAGGGCCGGTTCTTCTACACCCCTGCCGAGAAGTCCAAAGCACTGATGAACATGGGAAAGCTGGGGGTGCTGGAGCTGAAAAACCGCTGCTACCGTGAGCTGTCCGGCGGACAGCAGCAGCGGGTGCTGCTGTCCCGGGCCCTGTGCGCAGCGGGCGAGCTGCTGATCCTGGACGAGCCGGTGACGGGTCTCGACCCGGAGGCTGCCCACGACATGTACCACACGCTGGAATACCTGAACCGCACTGAGGGCATCGCCATCGTCATGGTGACCCATGATTTGCAGAACGCCCTGAAATACGCCGATCATATCCTCCACGCCGGGCACAAGGGCTGGTTCTTCGGCACGGCGGCAGAGTATCTGGCCTCGCCCTATGGCAAGAAGTTCGGAGGTGAGGACGCATGAGCCTGCTGCTGGAAATGTTCACCTATCCCTTTATCCTGCGGGCCTTCGTGGTGGGTATCCTAGTGTCACTGTGCGCGGCGCTGCTGGGCGTGCCGCTGGTGTTGAAGCGGTACTCCATGATCGGCGACGGTCTGAGCCATGTGTCCTTCGGTGCGCTGAGCGTGGCGCTGGCCTGCGGCTGGTCGCCCCTGCCGGTGTCCATTCCGGTGGTGATCGTGGCGGCGCTGTGCCTGCTGCGGATGACGGAGCGCAGCCGCATGGGGGCCGACGCCGCTATCGCCGTCACTTCCGCTTCTGCGCTGGCGGTGGGCATCATCGTTACGTCCCTGACCACCGGCATGACCACCGACGTGGACAGCTATATGTTCGGCTCCATTCTGGCCATGGACCGGGCCGACGTGGCCCTGAGCGTGGGCTTGAGCGTGGCGGTGCTGGCGCTGTTCGTGCTGTTTTACCACCGGCTGTTCGCCATCACCTTTGACGAGAGCTTTTCCCGCGCCACCGGTGTGAAGGTAGGACTTTACAACACGCTTCTCAGTGTGCTGACGGCCCTGACCATCGTGCTGGGCATGCGGATGATGGGCGCCATGCTGATCTCCAGTCTGGTGATCTTCCCGGCTCTCAGCGCCATGCGGGTACTGAAAAGCTTCCGGGGCGTGGTGATCTGTGCCGCTGTGCTGAGCGTGGTGTCCTTCTGCGTGGGGCTAACGGCATCGTACCTGATCGGCACTCCTGTGGGCGCGTCGGTGGTGCTGGTGAACCTGCTGGTGTTCCTGCTGTGCTGCGGCATTGCTCGGATCAGGCGAACGAAATAAAGTAAGCCCTCCGGAGCATCCGGAGGGCTTACTTTATAATCATGCCGCCACAGCGGCATACCTTAACCTTTCACTGTTCTCTTTTCACTCTTCACCGAGCTGCGCAGCAGCCATCCTCGCCTCGGCCCAGTCGCTGAGCTGCTCCAGAATGGGCAGCAGGGCGCGGCAGTCGTCGGTAGGGCTATACTCCACCCGCACCGGCACCTCCGGATACACCGTGCGCACCACAAGGCCATCGGCTTCCATCTCCCGCAGAGAGGACGCCAGCACCGTATTGCTGATGCCGTCCAGCTTCTGCCGCAGGGCATTGTACCGCAGCGACCCCGCGTTGGTCAGGGCGCAGACGATCTGCACCTTCCACTTGCCGCCGATGATGCTCATGGCGTAGTGCAGCGGGCATTTCTCCATACAGGGGCAATCGTAGTGGGACATGGTAAGCTCCTCCTGACCTTGTTATCAAAATCTGCGTTCTTGCGTTTTTCTGCCGTCGTGCTATGATTATAGCAGGTAAGAAAAAAGGAGTAAATAGTCAAATGAACATTTATCTTCAGGGCCTCACCATGGGCCTTGCCTATGTGGCCCCCATCGGATTGCAAAACCTGTTCGTCATCAACAGCGCGCTGACCCAGAAGCGCAGCCGCGTATACCTGACGGCGCTGATCGTTATTTTCTGGGATATCTCGCTGGGACTCAGCTGCTTTTTGGGCGCGGGCGCACTGATGGAGGCGCTGCCGTGGCTGCAAAAGGTCATTCTGGCGGCAGGCAGTCTGATCGTCATCTGGATCGGCATTGGGCTTCTGCGCTCCAAGGCCAGTCTGGAGGGCGGCCGGGACGTGAACGTCCCCGTCTGGAAGCTCATCACCAGCGCCTTCGTGGTGACATGGCTGAACCCGCAAGCCATCATCGACGGCACCATGATGCTGGGTGCGTTCCGGGCCAGCATCCCCGCCGGAACGGACGTGTATTTCATCTGCGGCTTCGGCTCCGCGTCCATCCTCTGGTTCCTGACCCTGTCCACCGTGGTCTCCCTGTTGGGCAGCAAGTTCAACGAGAAGGTGCTGAACATCATCAACAAGGTCTGCGGCGCGGTCATTATCTTCTACGGTTTGAAGCTGGCGTGGAGCTTTGTCAAAATAATGGGCTGGGTCGGTTGAGATTTTTATTGAATATTCTGACGAAAAAAGCGGGAAAAGTTCTTGCATATTTCCCAAATCGTGATATGATATGCCATACCTACGCCCTGCGCGGCGATTTGAAAGTGAGGAATGAGACATGACATATCAGGAGATTCTGGATCGCTCCCGCGATCAGATCGGGCCTTTCTGCAAGTCCTGCAAGATCTGCAACGGCATGGCCTGTAAGAACACCGTCCCCGGCCCCGGCGCCAAGGGTCTGGGCACCGGCTTTATCCGCAACTACCAGAAATGGCAGGAGCTGTGCGTCAACATGGACACCATCTGTGAGAACGGCCCTGCGGACACCACCTTTGATTTCTTCGGTCATCAGCTGACCATCCCTGTTATGGCAGGCCCTGTGGGCGCTATGCAGCTGCATTACGGCGACAAGTACGATGACCTGACCTATAATGACATTCTGGTCACCGCCTGCGCCAAAGCGGGCATCCTGGCCTTTACCGGCGACGGCACCAACCCCGCCGTTATGGAGGGCGCCGTCAACGCCATCGGCGAGAACCACGGCGCGGGCGTTACCACCATCAAGCCCTGGAATCAGGATCTGGTGATGCAGAAGATGGACATGGCCAAGAAGTGCGGCGCGTGGGCCATCGCCATGGATATCGACGGCGCGGGCCTGCCTTTCCTGAAAAACCTGACGCCGCCCGCCGGCAGCAAGACGGTGGAGCAGCTGAAGGAGATCGCCGACTACGCCGGCGTACCCTTTATCCTCAAGGGCATCATG
>CAVBAZ010000178.1:0-2039 GCA_963593515.1 Bacteroidaceae bacterium | reverse complement strand
GAGTATTCCCTCAAAGACATGAGCAAACCCATCGGCATCAGCGCCTACCAAATCACCAGCAATCTACCGGAAGAACTGGAACGCCAGCTGCCATCGGTGGAGGATATCCAAAAGAGAATCAAGGGCATGAAAGAGTAATTTACAGACAACAAAACCTGTGGGCAATCACAAGTGAATGGACTCCGTTTTTCAAGCATTTTGTCGAAAAGCGGAGTTCTTCTTGTCTGCAAAGCCTTGATTTATCAGGGCTTTTTTCTTTTGCTGCCTGTGAGTATGCACAGCAAAACTCTCAAGACGAGGAACGATTATTATTACGCAAGGTCGCTATTTGAACACGGTTTTCTTGCAAATTCCAATGATGTATTTGGGTTACTTTGTATTTCCTTTTCCAGCATGGACGGACACATATCTCCTGTGGTATAATCCTCTTGATTTCGCAGACATACAGGAGAGGAGCATCGCCATGCTGAAGCAGCTCAAATACTTTCAATCGGTCGTTCGCTTGAACAGCTTTTCCGAGGCAGCGGAGGAAAATTTCATTTCCCAATCCGCCATTTCTCAGCAGGTGCAGACGTTGGAGCGGGAGCTGGGCTTTCCGCTGTTGGAGCGCAAGAACCGAAGCTTCACCTTGACACCGGCAGGGGAATACTTCTATCAGAAAAGCCTGATCCTGATGGCGGACTACGAACGCATGTGCAGTGAAGCCGCCAAGATCGCCCATGGCGATCAAGTGAGCTTGAAAATTGGCTATCTTCGCTGCTATACCGGTGCGGAGTTTCATCAAGCGCTGGCGCTGTTTTCGGAAAAGCACCCCGATGTAGAGGTATCCGTCACCTACGGCAATCATGAGGAACTGTATGGTCTGCTCCGCACAGGCGAAGCCGATTTCGTTCTCAACGACCAGCGGCGGGCATTCTCCGATGAATACGTCAATCTGCTTCTGACCACCTGCCACAGTTATATCGAAGTGTCCGCCCATAGTCCACTGGCACAGATGGAGCGCATCTCTCCGGCGGAGTTGAAAAACATCCCCTGCATTCTTGTAGCCTCCGAGTCCCAGCGGGAAACGGAGCAGGCATATTATCACGATGTTGTCGGCTTTCACGGTGAGTTCCTGTATGCGGAAAATCTGGAGGAGGCCCGCCTGATGGTCATCGGGCGCAAAGGCTTTCTTCCTGTGGAGGGAACGGGACAGGCAGCACCGGCGGGCACGTCTATCGTTCGCATTCCGTTGACGCGAGGCGAAGAGCCCATCCTGCGGAACTACTGCGCGTTCTGGAAAAAGGACGATCCCGGCTGCTATGTGGAGGAGTTCGCCAAACTGTTGAAAGAGCAGTTTGCGGAATAATACACAAGTGCTGCTCCAAATTGGAGCAGCACTTTTCACATCAGTTTTTCTTATCCGAAAGCCCCCAAAGAAAAATTGACCGCGAGATACAACGCGGCTACAATAGAACCATCAGATAAAGCAGGAAGGAGAACGAACATGGCTATCTTAATTGCGTTTTACTCCCGCGCGGGAGAGAATTACTTTGGCGGCGCATACCGCCGCATTTCCGTGGGCAACACCGAAAAAGCCGCCGAGATGCTGTCCGATCTGACCGGCGGCGAGCTTTATAAGATCCAGCAAGCACAGCCCTATTCCGACGATTACCAGACCTGCATTGCCGAGGCAAAGGCTGACTTGCAGAAGAAGGCCCGTCCGGAGGTTCTGAACTTGCCCGATGATCTGGACGCCTATGACGAGATCTATCTGGGCTATCCCAACTACTGGGGCACCATGCCCATGGCGGTTTACACGTTTCTCGAAAGCTACGACTTTACCGGCAAGACCATTCACCCCTTCTGTACCCATGAGGGCAGCGGCCTTTCCCACACGGTGCAGGACATTCAGAAAGCCGCGCCGGGCGCAGTCGTTACCAAGGGACTTGCCATTCACGGCAGCAGCGTAGACAGCGCGAAAGCCGCCCTTGAAAAATGGATACAGGAGGTAAAGTTTGAAACAAAGTAAGAATCGCGAACACCCCGAAAAAGAGCGC
>CAVBAZ010000177.1:0-5004 GCA_963593515.1 Bacteroidaceae bacterium | reverse complement strand
GACCACACCCCGCCGCGACATATCGACCAGTCTCCAAGTTCCAAAACCACCCACACATAGAGAAAAGGATGAAATTATGACGGATAAAGTACCGTTTTTTGATTTTTTTGACCGATTTGTGCCGCCCCGTGAGCTGCGGCTGCTGCTGCATGACGCGGCGGTGACCGGCGGCGTGCTGGATCGGGAGAACCGCACCATGGAGTTGGAGATCCAGTGCGGCGAGCAGCTGCCGGATGCCGCACAGGAGGCGGTGCGCCAGCTGCTGATGCAGGAATATGACCTGCGCCAGCTGCGGCTGATGGTGCAGACGCCGCAGGCCGCCGCCAAGAAGGCGGGCGGCGGTGATGTGCTGATGGGCAAGCCCATCAAGGCCAAGACTATCCCCATGGTGGATCTGAACCCCAAAATGGGCGCTATCGTGGTGGAGGGCAAGGTCTTTGCCGCCGAGATGTACGAGACGCGGCGGCCGGGCCAGTGGTGCCTGACCTTCGATATGACCGACTATGCCGGCAGCATTACGGTGCGCAGGTACATGGATGAAAAGGAGGCCAAGCCGCTGCTGGGCGTTATCAACCCCGGCATGTGGCTGCGGGTACAGGGCCTTGTAGAGCTGACCCGCGACGGCAAGGACGTACAGCTGCGGCCCCTGAACATCGCCAAGATCAGCCACGAGGGCCGCAAGGACACCAGCCCGGAGAAGCGTGTGGAGCTGCATCTCCACACCCGCATGTCCAACATGGACGCTCTGACCGACACCGCCAGCGTCATCAAGCAGGCGGTGGCATGGGGCCACCCGGCCATCGCCATCACCGACCACGGCGTGGTGCAGTCCTTCCCAGACGCATGGCACAATGCAGGAAAGATCAAGATCCTCTACGGCGTGGAGGGCTACTTCGTCAACAATCTGGACGACCGCATCGCCGTCCATGGTGAGCAGGATCAGCCCTTTGAGGACGAGATCGTCTGCTTCGATATCGAGACCACGGGCTTGAAGGTCACCACCGAGGCCATTACCGAGATCGGCGCGGTGGTGCTGAAAAACGGCCAGATCACCGATACCTTCCAGACCTTCGTGAATCCCCACCGCCGTCTGACGCCGGAGATCATCGGCCTGACCGGCATCACCGACGCCATGCTGGCGGATGCGCCCTCGCTGAAGGAGGCGCTGACGGCGTTTTTGAAGTTCGTGGATGGCCGCCCTCTGGCCGCCCACAACGCGCCCTTCGACATCAGCTTCATCCGGGCAGGGTGCAAAAAGGTGGGTCTGCCATTCGAGCCTACCTATATCGACACGCTGATCCTGGCACAGAACCTGCTGCCGGAACTGCATAAGTACAAGCTGGACATCGTGGCGGAATACCTTGACCTGCCCGCCTTCAACCACCACCGGGCGTCGGACGATGCCGGGATGGTGGGCTATATGCTGATCCCCTTCTTTAAGAAGATGCGCGATGAGCTGCACATCGACCGTATCCAGCAGATCAACGGCGAAATGGCGAAGCTGCGGCCCCAAAGCGCCAAGTCAAACCGTTTCCCCAAGCACATCATCATTCTGGCCAAGAACAAGCTGGGCCTGAAGCATCTGTACCAGCTGATCAGCGCCTCCAACCTGAAGTATTTCCACCGTGTGCCCACCATCCCCAAGACGGAGCTGGTGGCCCACCGGGAGGGGCTGATCATCGGCTCCGCCTGCGAGGCGGGCGAGCTGTTCCGGGCAGTGTCGGAACATCGGGAGTGGGCCGAGCTGAAACGGATCGCCAGCTTCTATGACTATCTGGAGATCCAGCCCATCTGCAACAACATGTTCATGCTGCGCAACGGCGACGTGCAGTCGGAGGAGGAGCTGCGGGATTTCAACCGCACCATCGTCAGGCTGGGCGAGGAGCTGGGAAAGCCCGTGTGCGCCACCGGTGACGTGCATTTTCAGGAGCCGGAGGACGAGATCTACCGTCATATCCTGCTGGCCAGCAAGAAGTTTGCCGACGCCGACGCGCCGCTGCCCATCTATTTCAAGACCACCGACGAGATGCTGGAGGAGTTCTCCTATCTGGGCGAGGAAAAGGCCCACGAGGTGGTCATCGACAATCCCCGGAAGATCGCCGATCTCATCGAGGAGATCGAGCTGCTGCCGCCGGGTCAGCTGTTCCCTCCCCGGCTGGAGAACTCCGAGCAGGAGCTGAATGACCGCGTGTGGGCCAAGTGCCACGCCATGTACGGCGAAAACCCGCCGCAGCTGATCGTGGACCGCCTGAACGTGGAGCTTGGCAGTATTCTGGGCAAGTACGACGTGGTGTACATGTCCGCCCAGAAGCTGGTGGAGCGGAGCCTTGAAAACGGCTATCTGGTGGGCTCCCGTGGTTCTGTTGGCTCCTCGCTGGTGGCCTATATGTCCGGCATCACCGAGGTGAACTCCCTGCCGCCCCACTATTACTGCCCGAAGTGCCAGTATGTGGAGTTCCAGCAGGATCCCCAGTACGGCTGCGGCGCGGATATGCCCGACAAAATGTGTCCCCAATGCGGCACAAAGCTGAAAAAGGACGGCTTTGACATCCCCTTTGAGACCTTCCTTGGCTACGGCGGCGGCAAGGTGCCGGATATCGACCTGAACTTCTCCGGCGAGTACCAGTCCCGCGCCCACCGTCACGCCATCGAGATGTTCGGCGACACGCAGGTGTTCCGGGCCGGCACCATCGGTACGCTGGCGGAAAAGACCGCCTTCGGCATGGTGAAGAAGTATCTGGAGGAAAAGGGGGAGAACGTCTCCAACGCGGAGATGAACCGCCTGACGCAGGGCTGCGTGGGCGTGCGCCGCACCACGGGTCAGCACCCCGGCGGTCTGGTGGTGGTGCCCGACGACATGGACGTGGAGGACTTTACCGCTGTGCAGCACCCCGCCGACGATGCGGGCAGCGACACCATCACCACCCATTTTGAATACCACTGCATGGAGGATAACCTCCTGAAGCTGGATATGCTGGGACACGATGACCCCACCATGATCAAGTACATGGAGGACCTCACCGGCGTCAACGCCAGAGAGATCCCGCTGGACGACCCGGACACCATGTCCATCTTCATCTCCTCCAAGGTGCTGGGGTATGAGAACGACGAGATCCTCGGCCCCACCGGCGCCGTGGCCATCCCGGAGTTCAACACCCGCTTTACCCGCCAGATGCTGGTGGATACCCAGCCCACCAACTTCAACACGCTGGTGCGTCTGTCCGGCTTCTCCCACGGTACCGACGTGTGGCTGGGCAATGCCCGCGAGCTGATCGTCAGCGGTACGGCCACTGTTCTGGAGACGGTGGGCTGCCGTGACGATATCATGCTGTATCTGATCTCCATGGGCCTTGACCCCAAGATGAGCTTCAAGATCATGGAGGCCGTCCGTAAGGGCAAGGTGAAGAAAAAGGGCTTTGAGGACGGCTGGGAGGCGGCCATGCGGGAGCACAACGTGCCCGACTGGTACATCGACTCCCTGGCCAAGATCGGCTATCTGTTCCCCAAGGCCCACGCTGTGGCCTATGTGACCATGGCCTTCCGTATCGCGTGGTTCAAGGTGCATAAGCCGCTGGCCTTCTATGCCACCTTCTTCTCCATTCGCGCCAAGGCCTTCGACGCGGAGTATTGCTGCGCCGGACTGGACGCGGTGAAGCGGAAGATCAAGGAGATCGAAAACAACAAGAATGCCACCAATGTGGAGCAGGATCTGATGGTGACGCTGGAGGTGTGCTATGAGTTCTATCTCCGGGGCTTCCACTTCGACACCATTGACATCTACAAGTCCGACGCCACCCATTTCATCATCACGGAGAACGGCCTGCTGCCGCCATTTGTGTCGGTGCACGGCCTGGGCGAGGCGGCGGCACTGGCCACGGTGGAGCAGCGCAAGGGCAAGGACTTCATCTCCATCGAGGAGTTCTCTACCACCTGCAACAAGCTCAGTAAGACCCATATCGAGCAGCTGAAGGCGCTGGGCGCCTTCGCCGGTATGGCGGAGACCAGTCAGGTCAGCTTCTTCTGAGAACAAAATGACCGTCCACAGGCGATAAAAAGCCAAAAGGCGTGACCTTCACGGTCACGCCTTTTGGCTTGCAGGGCAAATATATGGGGCGTTATCTTTCTATGCTATCCAGAAATGCCCGACATTCATCTGTGATTTTGAGTTCTTCCTGATATCTGTGCCGTTTCAAAAGACCATACAACGGCCCTTTGAATCCCGGCCCCATTATTTCGCATATGGCGTCATATGCATCACGTCTGCGTTCTGTATCGCCCTCATGGTCGGCAACAATGTGATCTGCCAGCGCCAATAGGAACCGGTTTTTCAAGAAGGCTTTGGAGAAAGCGTCCTCCGCCAGACAAAGCGCACGATATTCTTCCAGCTTTTCAGAATATTTGAAGCCATCCACATGCATTTTCATATTCAGCAGACACCAGGGGAAGTTTCCCCTGAAGCCCCTGATATTGGGAAATATTGTGACATATATATCGTAGGCTTTTTGGTAACGGCCTGCTCTTTCATAGATCGTTCCCAGCATTTCGTAAGCGGGTACGGTGTACCCCGGCTCACTCCCGTATTTGCTGATCCCAAATTCTATAAGCTGTACGGCTTCCTCCAGCCGCTCAACAGGGAAGCGGTATGCCGTCAGGAAGCAATGCTGGATCCGGCTCCAGTCATTCCTGGCTCTTTTCAGTAACTTCTCATATTCCGGAAGGCTGTCGCCGGTCATGCCATCTTCCACAAGTGTCTCTTCAAAAAGCTCGATCATTGTTTTTGCCATTCCAAACACGCTCCCATTCTCTTTGCAGGACAGGCTTCCGCCTTGCCGTCCCGCTTGGCTCCATGGTATCACATGGGTGGATGAAATACAAGAACAGCCACGGCAATGGGTTCTGGATTTTAACAAAACATTTTGATAAAAGAATTGACAAAATAGCTTCTGTCACGTACACTGTCAATAGTGAAAAATGCGTCGGAAGCAGAGGGGGGCCGGCGGAGGG
>CAVBAZ010000176.1:0-5726 GCA_963593515.1 Bacteroidaceae bacterium | reverse complement strand
GAGGACGAGAAAATCATCCGCATCGGCGCGTCCACCATTCCTTCCGCCTACATCCTGCCGGAGATATTGCCTGCCTTCCGCGCCATACGCCCCACCTTTCAGTTCAATGTGTTCCAGAGCGATAGTCAGGGCATTGTGGACGGTCTGCTGTGCGGCGCGTTCGACGTGGGCCTGATCGGTGCGGATATGCACGAAGAGACGCTGGAGCTGACGCCCTTTTATGAGGATCGCATGGTGCTGATCGCGCCGGTCAACGAGCATTTTCAGGCGTTTGCTGCGAAAGGAGGCATGACGCTCCCGGAGATCTGCCGCGAGCCGATGCTGCTGCGGGAGAAGGGGAGCGGCAGCAAGAAATGCGTGTCCACCTATTTCGAGCGGATGGGCGTAGACGAAAGCGACCTGACCATCACGGCCCGGCTCAACGATCAGGAGTCCATCAAGAATCTGGTGGCCGGAGGCTTGGGCATTTCCATCATCTCGGAAAAGGCGGCGGAGGATGCGGTGAAGTCCGGACGGCTGATGACCTTCCCGCTGCCGGAGGCCGGTGTGCGGCGCTCCCTGTTCGTCGCCTGTCGCCGCGGCGCGCCCATGAGCGGCCAGACCCAGCAGTTTGTCAATTTCGTCAAGCATTTTTATGAAAACTGACGGCGACAGCATGAGAAATTTCCGCCGCATCGATGGGACTGATGATAAGTGAGGTTGTCAAAGAGAAAACAAAATGGTATAATTGGCTTGCAATATATGAATTAGAAGGAGGCTGTATGCGGTACTATATTGTGGATGCATTTGCGGAGCATGTGTTTCAGGGAAATCAGGCGGCGGTGTACTTTCCGGAAAACGGTTGGCCCAGCGATGCGTATATGACGAACCTTTGCCGGGAAAACAACTATTCCGATATTGCGCTGCTGATCAAAAAAGAGGGCGGCTATGATATCCGGTGGTTTACCCAGCAGGGCGAGATCGAGTTCTGCGGCCATGCGTCTATGGCGGCTTCCTATGTAGTTCTCTTCTGTGAAGAGCCGGGCGCTGAGGAGGTTCACTTCGATTCCATGCACGGCCATATCGTTGTGACACGGAGCGGTGATCTTATCAACATGACATTTGAAAAATACCAGTTGAAGAAGGTCGAGATAACCGATGCAATGGTCGCGGCAACGGGGTGTGATGTGCGTCCCAGCGAAGCGTGGCTTGCAAGAGATTTGATGCTTGTCTATGAGGATGAAGCGGTTGTAAGGAATATGACGCCGGACATTGAAAAGGTCAAGGCGCTTGACGGACTTCTGCTCCATGTGACTGCTCCCGGAAGTGAATATGACTGTGTTTCCAGATCGTTCGCGCCCAAGTGCGACGTTGTGGAGGATCCTGTCTGCGGCTCCGGTCACTGTCATATCATCCCGTATTGGGCGGAACGGCTTGGAAAGCAGGACATCAAAGCGTATCAGGCATCCAAGCGCTCCGGTGTTCTCTATGGCCATTGCGAACCTGACGCTATTACGATCAGCGGCCATGCGGCGCTCTTTGCGAAGGGCGAAGCGATAGACGAAAACGGCACAAGTTGAAAGTCCAAAAGGGTATGAGAAATTTCCGCGACTTTGATTGACAAGCGCACGGCGGTGTGTTATAACTTTATAAGATAATCACATGGGAGGACATTCATCATGAAGCACATCAATACCATCGAGACTCGTGACCTTTGCGAGAGCGCCAAGAACGGCGGCTGCGGCGAGTGCCAGACTTCCTGCCAGTCTGCCTGCAAGACCAGCTGCGGTATTGCCAATCAGGCCTGCGAAAACAAGGAGACCAAGTAAACGGGTACTTGAAACTATGATGCCGCCCCTTTCGGGCGGCATTTTTAGCGTAACCAAACCATTTGAAGGGAATTTCGATATATGATCCATCAATACAAACTGGGCGGCTACAATATCGTGCTGGATATCTGCTCCGGCTCTGTCCACGCGGTGGACGAGCTGGCCTATGACATCATCGCCATGTTCGAGACCGAGAGCCGCGATACCATCATCCGTGAGCTGACCGAAAAGTATCACGCCGCCGAGGGCGTGACGGCGGAGGAGGTGGGCGAGTGCTATGACCAGATCGCCCTGCTGAAAGCGGCGGGCAAGCTGTTCACCGAGGATACCTTCCAGCCCATGGCGGGCGAGCTGAAGGCTCGCACCTCCGGCGTCATCAAGGCGCTGTGCCTGCACATTGCCCATACCTGCATCTCAACTGCTCCTACTGCTTCGCCAGTCAGGGCAAGTACCACGGCGACCGCGCCCTGATGAGCTATGAGGTGGGCGAGCGGGCGCTGGACTTCCTTATTGAGAATTCCGGCTCCCGCCACAATCTGGAGGTAGACTTCTTCGGCGGAGAGCCACTGATGAACTTCGATGTGGTCAAGCAGCTGGTGGCCTACGCCCGCTCCATCGAGAAGCAGCATAACAAGCATTTCCGCTTTACACTGACCACCAACGGCGTGCTGATCGACGATGACGTGATCGACTTCGCCAACCGGGAAATGAGCAACGTGGTGCTGAGTCTGGACGGACGCAAGGAAATCCATGACCGCTATCGCGTGGACTACGCCGGAAACGGCAGCTGGGAGAAGATCGTTCCCAAGTTCCAGAAGCTGGTGACTGCCCGCGACGGCAAGAACTACTACATGCGTGGCACCTTCACCCACGCCAATCCGGACTTTCTGGAGGATATCAAGACCATGCTGGATCTGGGCTTCTCCGAGCTGAGCATGGAGCCTGTGGTGGCCGCCGCTGATGATCCCTCCGCACTGACCGAGGCGGACAGAGCTGTGGTCATGGAGCAGTACGAGAAGCTGGCGGAGCTGATGCTGGAGCGGGACAAGGCGGGCAAGCCCTTTACCTTCTACCACTACATGATCGACCTGAAGGGCGGCCCCTGTATCTATAAGCGCATCTCCGGCTGCGGCTCCGGCACGGAGTACATGGCCGTCACCCCGTGGGGCGACCTGTATCCCTGCCACCAGTTCGTGGGCGACGAGAAGTTCAAGCTGGGCGATATCTGGCACGGTGTGGACAACCACGCCATTCAGGACGAGTTTGCCTCCTGTAATGTCTACGCCCACGAGGAGTGCCGCGACTGCTGGGCGCGGCTGTACTGCTCCGGCGGCTGTGCCGCCAACGCATACCACGCTACCGGTTCTGTCCGCGGCGTGTATGAAGCGGGCTGTGAGCTGTTCCGCAAGCGCATGGAGTGCGCTATCATGGTAGCCGTGGCCCGTGAGCTGGGCGATACCAAATGAGCACCCCCATCTGCGACTTCGTCCGCCGCTATCAGGAGAGCGCCGCTGTCCGGCTCCACATGCCGGGCCATAAGGGAAAAAACTTTCTAGGCTTCGAGTCATGGGATATTACGGAGATCGACGGCGCTGACGAGCTGTTTACCGCCGACGGCATCATTGCCGAAAGCGAGGCGCAGGCCAGTGCCCTGTTCGGCGCGCACACGGTGTATTCCACCGGTGGTTCTACTCTGTGCATCCAGACCATGCTGCACCTGACGGCGCTGTACGCCGCGTCAAAAGGGGAGAGGCCCCGTATTCTGGCGGCCCGCAACGCCCATAAGGCTTTCGTCAACGCCGCCGCCCTGCTGGATATCGACGTCCAGTGGCTCTATCCGGAGACGGACAGCGGCTATGTCAGCTGTCCGGTGATAGCGCGGCAGGTAGCGCGGGCGCTGGAAGAACAGACGGACATTACGGCGGTGTACCTCACCAGCCCGGATTACCTGGGAAATATGCAGGACATTCAGGGCATTGCCGAGGTCTGCCACCGTGCTAATGTGTTACTGCTGGTGGACAACGCCCACGGCGCGTATCTGAAATTCCTGCCCCAGTCCCGCCATCCCATGGACTTGGGCGCGGACATGTGCTGCGATTCCGCCCATAAGACGCTGGGCGTCATCACCGGCGGCGCGTATCTGCATATTTCTCATACCGCACCGGCACTGTTGGCCCGGCAGGCCAAGGCGTCCATGGCGCTGTTCGGCTCCAGCAGTCCATCCTATCTCATTTTGCAGTCGCTGGATGCCGCCAATGACCGGATGGAAGATTTTGCCCGACAGATTGCGGAATTTTTACCCATCATGGATGGTTTGAAAAACCGTCTGGTGGCCCATGGCTATGAATTGGCAGGGGAGGAACCCTTGAAGCTGACGCTCTGCCCCAAGTCCTTCGGTTATACCGGAACGGAGATTGCCGGACTATTGGAGTACCATGGGATGTACCCGGAATTTTACGATCCGGATCATGTGGTGCTGATGCTGACGCCCTATAACAGCACCGACGATCTGAACCGGCTGGAAACAGTGCTGCTGAGCTTGCCGCGAAAAGTGCCTATCACCGCCGCACCGCCGACCACGCCGCACCCTGTTCCGGTGCTGATGCCGCGTCAGGCGATTCTGTCGGAGAGTGAGGTATTGCCAGTAGCGCAATGCTTGAACCGTATCTCTGCCGCGGCGGCCATCAGCTGTCCTCCCGCCATCCCATTGGCTGTCTGCGGCGAGCGGATCGACCGACAGGTGATGGATTGCTTCCGGTATTATGGCATCACCCATTGTGCGGTGGTGAAAGCGTAAGCAAAAAGAGAGCCATGGCAGCGCATGGCTCTCTTTTCACAAGTAAAATGCACAAAATAAATCGTGTAAATTTGTTGCTTTTTAACATAAGCGGCCATTGACTTTACCTTACATACAGCTTATAATCGGTCAGCAAAATCAAAGAGGAAAAGTTGAGGCTTTTTATGGAACAGAAGAGTCGTACTATCAAGTCGCTTTTCCAGCCCATGGATCTGACACAGGGAACATGCTGGAAAACGATCCTTATCTTTTCGCTGCCCATTATATTGTCCTATCTTTTGCAGCAGGTGTATTCCATCAGTGACGCGGCCATCGTGGGCCAGACACTGACGGCCCAGGAGGTGGCTGGCGTCAACGATACCACGTCGCTGGTGTTCATCTTTTTGCAGTTTGCCTTCGGAGTCAGCGCGGGCTTCTGTGTGGTCACCTCGTGCAGTGTAGGCTGCCGCGATCAGGCGGGCGTCCGCCGCTCGCTGGCCACGCAGATCATTCTTTCCGCAGTGCTGACGGTGCTGTTGACCGCTCTGGCGCTGGCCCTGCTGAATCCCATGCTGGCGTGGATCAACGTAACGCCGGACAACGGCGAGGTCTATCGCGCGGCGTTTACCTACTGCGCCATAATTTTCGCCGGTATCGGCGCGCAGCTGTTCTATAACTTCATCTGCTCGTTCCTGCGCAGCATGGGCGATTCCGTGACGCCGCTGCTGTTCCTGCTGTTTTCCACGGTGCTGAATGTGGGTTTGGATCTGCTGTTCATCATTGTGTTCCACTGGGGCGTGGCAGGCGCGGCCATCGCTACTGTGACGGCACAGCTGATCAGCACGGTGGCCTGCTTTATATATGCCTTCGCCCACTATCCGGACATCCGGCTTCGTCGGGAGGACTGGCGCATCACATGGTGGGATGTACGCCGCCATGTAACGCAGGGCGTGCCGCTGGGTTTGCAGTTTTCCGTGCTGGCCATCGGCATCATCGTGATGCAGAGCGTTGTGGTGCAGTTTGATACGCTGGGCGGCCAGATGGTCTCCAGCGCCGCGCAGAACGGCTTCGGCGCGGCCAACAAGATGTCTAATCTGGCGGCTACACCTATGAACGGACTGGGCGCGGCCATGACCAGCTTC
>CAVBAZ010000175.1:0-11845 GCA_963593515.1 Bacteroidaceae bacterium | reverse complement strand
AAAGCCTGCTGATACCTGAAATATTAACTTTGAAACTTATTATACGAGGAGGGACTTGCCATGGCGAAAAGCGGCGGCACCAAGACCGCGGCCCAGAACCGCAAAGCGTTTCACGACTATTTCGTGGAGGATCGCTACGAGGCCGGTATCGAGCTGGCCGGTACCGAGGTCAAGTCCATCCGGGGCGGACAGCTGAACCTGAAGGACAGCTACTGCGCCACCACCAAGGAGGGCGAGCTGATGGTGTACAACATGCACATCTCGCCCTACGACAAGGGCAATATCTTCAACCGCGACCCCGACCGGCCCAAGCGTCTTTTGATGCACAAGCGGGAGATCCGCAAGCTGCACGAGCTGCAAAAGCTGGACGGCTATGCCCTGATCCCCCTGAGCGTCTACTTCAAGAACGGTCTTGTGAAGGTGGAGTTGGGCGTGTGTAAGGGCAAGAAAAACTACGACAAACGGCAATCCATCGCCGAGCGGGACGCCAAGCGTGAAATGGACCGTGCCCGCAAGGAACGGTACTAAAGTATACAAAGGAGGAGCATCCTATGGAAAATAACCCCATTGTCACCATCGAAATGGAGGACGGCGGCGTCATCAAGGCGGAGCTGTACCCCGATGTCGCGCCCCAGAGCGTGTATAACTTCATCTCTCTGGCCAACAGCGGCTACTATGACGGCCTGATCTTCCACCGCTGCATCTACGGCTTCATGATCCAGGGCGGCTGCCCGCTGGGCAACGGCATGGGCGGCCCCGGCTACTGCATCAAGGGCGAGTTCAAGTCCAACGGCTTCAATAACGACCTGCGCCACACCCGCGGCGTGCTGAGCATGGCCCGCACCATGATCCCCGACAGCGCCGGCAGTCAGTTCTTCATCATGCACAAGGACGCACCCCATCTGGACGGCGAATACGCCGCCTTCGGCATGGTCATCGAGGGCATGGACGTGGTGGACGCTATCGCCTCCGCGCCCCGCAATATGATGACCAACAAACCCAAGAAGGATCAACGCATGGTCAAGGTGCGCGTGGACACCAAGGGCGTTGACTATCCCGAGCCGGAGAAGCTGCCGGAGCGGTAAAGTAAGAACCAATACGGTTTCAAATCCCCAGACCCCTCTCCCGCCCGGCTCCGGGCGGGCTATACGGGGGCGTACTGGTTTCGACGGGGGTGTGGAGACCGGATAAGCGGGCGGTGGCGCCTGACCACCATACAACGGGCAAATTAAAATTAACTGACAACACTAACACTGTTGCCGTCGCTGCTTAACGCAGTGACCGTCTGAACCGGAGCGGCCACCGGCCGGGGAAGGCGTCGTTTAGGTGGCGTCCGTGAGGCGGGTAAGAGTTGCCCCGCCCACGCATCATGACTCTACTGAATCGCCGCGTCTGTTGCGTGCCGCGTCGAGGAGGGAATGTTTAAATCGTAACTGCGCCCGGAGAAAGTCCTGTTGAAGCGCTTTCGGACAGGGGTTCGACTCCCCTCGCCTCCACCAGAAGTCCACCGTGATCCCATCGGATCACGGTGGACTTTTTATGATAAATATGTTATAAATGTCTCAGCAAACCGGAATTTGCCAATGCGGAGGAGCATTGAATTATGGTCGATAAAAAATACTACGAAAAGCTGGGCGGTTTCTCTTATCTCTTGGGTGAACTGAGAAAGAAGCTCGGCGAGGAACAGACAGATGCTCTGGTCAATGACGCAGTAGATCTCTGCAACGAATTAGGCGACAAATATAAAGCGCTTCCTAAAAAGGAAAAGATACATACTGAACGGATGATCTTCCCGCGAGCGGCTATTTATTTACAAATGACGAAATATATCTCTCGTGAAGAGGCCATCGGCCTGATAGAAGGATCCGTAAGGATCGGTGTGGAGCCTGACCGGAAACGCCTGCATGCCGCGACGAAGCTCCCTTTCATCCGCCCTCTTTTCTTTCAGATTTTCCGCAAGATGATCGGCACGATGTTCAACGGAGACGCAGGCTTCAAATTCGCGGAAGTTGAAGCCGACAACGGGCATTACAGGGTCGATGTTCTGCAATGCCCCTATGTGAAGTATTGCGAATTACTGGGCTGCAAAGAGCTGGCGGGCACTTTCTGCCTGAGCGACGACCGTGTCTACGGGGATATGTGCGGCATCACCTTTGAGCGGCATGGCACGATAGGACGCGGCAGTGACAAGTGTGATTTCTACTTTTACAGGAATTAGCGGCGGGTAAGTACGCCGGTGTCACCAGACTTTATGGAGGACAGCATGGAAAAGTATACTTACCTCACTTTGCGGGAGCGTCCGGAACTGAAGGAGCGCGCGGCGGATTGGTTCCATCATAAATGGGGCGTTCCGACCGGCGCCTATCTTGACTGCATGGGATCCTACCTGAGCGGTGAAACCGAGTATGGCTGGTACCTATGCATGGACGGGGACAAGATCGTCGGCGGCATGGGCGTCATCGAAAATGATTTTCATGACCGGAAGGACCTGACGCCCAATGTCTGTGCGGTCTACACGGAAAAGGACTACCGCGGCAAAGGGATCGCCAGGCATCTGCTGAACATGGTCGTTGATGATATGCGCTCTAAGGGCGTTTCACCGCTTTACCTTGTGACGGACCACACCGGCTTCTATGAACGGTATGGCTGGGAGTTCCTGTGTATGGTACAGGGCGACGGCGAGCCTGATATGACCCGGATGTACATTCACCGGTAGCGTCCGCTATGGATATAACACCATCAGGAGGCTGTATGGATACTGTTCACTTCACCATTCACCGGAAGGCGGCATTTGTCTGCGCGCTCGTGCCGTACCGCATCTACATAAACGGGCAATATGCAGGCAGTCTCCGCAGCGGAAAGACGCTTCACGCAGAAGTCCCCGCCGCAAAGGCTTACTTTATCGACGATGATGTTCTGTCCGAAAGCAACGCCATTGTATATGACGACGGACAGCGGGAGAAGCAGCTTCTATTGAAAACAGTGGGCGGATGGCGCACGAACGCAGGCATCGCGTTTTATGCAGGCGAAAAGCAGCTGCCGTCCTTCCGCTTTGAACGGTTTTATAACGCGATCTTTCAAGACGGTCAAGACGGGCTGGAGCACCTGACGCCGGAGGATCAGACGTTCGCGCTTTGTCTGAAATTCGATTGCATGGTCAGAGACGACCTTGGCGAGGTGTTGGCATCGGATGACCTGCCGGAGATGGCGGATGCGCTGCAAAGGGTCGAAGCGCACCAGTATGCCGGTTTTCTCCGGGGGCTTATCCGCGATGGCTTCTGCGGCGCAGCGCTTCCGCTGAATGACGATCAGCTGGAGAAAATGTATAAGGAGATCGAAGCAGCGAACAAGGCGTTTTTCCGTAATAAAGGTGCGCGGGAGGAGTTTCACAAGGCGGTCGTCGCCTACATGATGACGAAGCTGGTCCCGGTCGAAAAATAGAGGACTTCCACAAATGGTTCAGGCCCTCTGCAGCGAAGTTCGTATTTTGGGTGTTTATATGGCGGACCGCCGGATAATGACAGCGCTCCTTAATAGAAAGATGCACGATATCTGCGCTTCCCCTCTTGCAACCACTGTCGGGGTATGATACAATATTCGCGCAAAACTACGCGGCACAGTACCGTGTAATTAGGAGGAAATCACCATGTCTTTCATGATCGAAACATCTGCCCGTCACATCCATCTGACGCAGGAATCCGTAGAGAAGCTGTTTGGCGAGGGCTATCAGCTGACCATCCGCAAGCCCCTGTCCTATCCCGGCCAGTACGCCAGCAATGAGCGTCTGACCATTGTCGGCCCCAAGAAGGAAATGGCCAACGTGTCCATCCTCGGCCCCACCCGCAAGGCCGATCAGGTGGAGATCTCCGCCACTGACGCCCGCACGCTGGGCATCGACGCACCTATCCGCGAGAGCGGCGACGTGAAGGGCTCCGGCGCATGTAAGCTGATCGGGCCCAAGGGCGAGCTGGATCTGACCGAGGGTGTCATCATCGCCAAGCGTCACCTGCACGTTACCGAAGAGGATGCCGCCGAAATGGGCATCAAGAACGGTGAGATCATCAAGGTGGCCTGCGGCGGCGAGGGCCGTAAGCTGATCTTCGACGATGTGGTCGTTCGCGTCAACGTAGGCGGTGCTACCACCATGCACATCGACACCGACGAATCTCAGGCTGCCAACAACCCCACCGTGGGCGAGATCTTCCGCTAAACGACATACAAATAAGAAAGAGACGGCTTGCGCCGTCTCTTTCTTATTTGTATGCACTTACATTCTCAAAAGCAGTTCCTTTTCCACCACTTCGCCGTTTTGCAGATAGACACGGGGCACACGCTTGCTGACGGCGCAGGTCAGCTCATAGGGGATGGTGCCCGCCAGCGCCGCCAGATCGTCCACGCGGGCACGGCGGCCGAACACCTCCACTTCGTCCCCCACCTGCACGCCGGGCAGCTCCGTCAGGTCGATCATGGACATATCCATGCAGATGCGGCCCCGCTGGGGTGCCGGGCCGTCCGCCGTCATCATGGCGCAGCGGTCGGACAGCACCCGGAAGAAGCCATCGGCATAGCCGTAGGGCACCACGCCCATGCGGGTGGTGCGGGGTGTGGTATAGAGCCGTCCATAGCTGATGTCCACACCCGGCTCATAGGTCTTGATGGTGCTGATGGTGGTCTTGAGGGTCATGACCGGCACAAGGCCCAGCTCCTTGGCCGCTTCGGTACAGCCGTACAGCAGGATGCCGGGACGCACCATGTCCAGATACGTCTCCGGCCATGCGGCCACCGCGCCGGAGTTGGCACAGTGCCGGATGGCAAAGGGTCTGCCCAGCCGCTGCTCCACGGCGGCGATGACCCGGCGGAACAAATCGAACTGCGCCTGCGTATAGGCGCGGCTGTCCGCGTCCGGCTCGTCGGCCACGGCGAAGTGGGTGAAGATGCCCTCCGCCTCCAGTCCCGGCGCGGTGCAGGCCTGACAAATGCCCTCCACGCCGGTATCGAACATATCGCCGCCGCACAGATAGCCCAGACGGGACATGCCGGTATCCACCTTGATATGCACCTTCAACGTGCCGCCGCATTTGACGGCCTCGGCGCTGTACTCCTCCGCCTTGGCGGCGCAGGTCACCGCCTGGGTGATGTGCAGGTCGATAAGGTTCTTCACCTGCTCACGGGGCGTGTGGCCCAGGATCAGGATAGGCATGGTGATGCCGTTATGGCGCAGCTCCATGGCCTCGTCGATGCTGGACACCGCCAGATAGTCCGCGCCCAGTTTTTCCAGCGTGCGGGACACCTGCACGGCACCGTGACCGTAGCCGTCCGCCTTCACTACTCCCAGAAATTTCACGTTGGGGCCGATGTGGGCACGCAGGGTCTTATAGTTATGAGCCAGCGCGTCAAGGTCGATCTCGGCCCATGTTCTCCGCAGTGTAGATTCCATCTGTATTTCCTCCTTGTACCATCAATTGATGAGGTCAGTTTTCCGGTTCGTTCAATGTACAGGAAAAGGACAGCAGCTTTACCGACACCAGCACCGTGCCGTCGGCGGAAAACTCCGCGTAGCGGGGCAGCAGCGTCTCCGTGTCCACCCATGCGGTGCAGGTGATTGCCGTGCCCGCGGCGGTGGTGTCCAGCGTCAGGCGATAGCAGTCCGTGTCCTCCAGCGTCTCGCGGCCCTCCTCCAGCAGATAGCCGCCGCCGATGGTATGCAGCAGGAAGGGCAGACTGTTGACCGGCCCCACATCCTCCGTCTTACCCGCCGACAGCACCGCGCCGTCGTAGATCACGGCGACGCCGTCCTCCCCGATGGTGGCGGTGACGCCCTTGACGGTTTCCGGCGCTGTCACCGTGACGGTGGATTTCTGGGGTGTGAAGTCGCATTGCAGGGCAAAGGTACGATCCTCCTGCGGCATGTGAAAAATGACTTCCGCCTCCATTTGGGCGGCGGCAATGCGGCTGTACTGCTCCTGAATATCAGCCGCGGCGCTGCTTTTTTTGCCGCAGCCGCCGCACAGCGGCAGCAGCAGACACAGCAGCAGGGCAACGATGCGTTTCATGGTATCTCCCTCCGAATATAAACTCGGAAGGCTTTCCTGTTATCCCTGTTCTATTTCTTGGAAGGCATGGGGCAGCTCCGCCAGCAGGTCGGCAGGCGACATGCCCCGCTCCCCCAGCCGTGCGGCGGCACGGTCACCGGCAAGGCCATGGCAGAACACGGCGGCGCAGCAGGCGTCGAATGGCTCCATCCCCTGCCCCAGCAGGCTCACCACCATGCCGGAGAGGATATCGCCGCTGCCGCCCTTTGCCATACCGCTGTTGCCGGTGGTATTCACCGCCAGACGGCCATCCGGCGCAGCCACCACGGTGCGGTGCCCCTTCAGGATCAGGTACACGCCCCACCGGGCGGCATAGGCCCGCGCGCCGCTCTCACAGCCACGGCTCAGGTCGCCGCCGGCCCGGAAGAACTCCCCCTCGTGGGGCGTCATCACTGTGACCAGCCCCTGACGGCGCTTCATTTCATATATACGCTCCTCGAAGGCATTTATGCCGTCGGCGTCCAGCACCAGCGGCTTTTCCACATCCAGCAGCTTTCGTGTCAGGGCGTCGCTCTCGCCGCTGCGGCCCAGACCGCAGCCGATCAGCACCGCGTCACATCCGGCGACGCGCTCCCGGATAGTCGCCTCCGCTGCCAGCGCCAGCTTCCCCTGTTGGGACGGCAGCGGAAAGGGCATGGCGCTCTGGCACTTCACCGCCGTGATGGGCCAGATATCCTCCGGCACGCCCAGATACACAAGGCCGCTGCCGCTGCGGACGGCGGCGGAGGCCGCCAGCACCGGTGCGCCGGTATAGCCCACCGCGCCGCACAGGCAGTACACTTTGCCGAAGGTGCCCTTGTGGCCCTCCGGGTCGCGCTGGGGCAGAATGCGTTTCACATAGGCGCGGGTGATCTCCATGGCGGTGCTCCTTTTTCGGAAGATTTGTCTCATTATACCACTATTGTCAAGAGAAACGTTGTACTGTCAGGAAAAATTTTTGCAATTTCCCTATTGCCTTTCCCAAATGTTTGTGATATAAGTAGTAGGTAATCTGATACAAATGCCATGAAGGAGAAGTTCCACAACGGGAACACGGCTCCAAGAGAGGGATGGTCACCGGCTGAAAGCCGTCCCGGGTCGTGATGTGGTGTTCGCTCCGGAGCTGCCGCGAGGAAATGCGCGGACGGGTCAACCTCCGTTAACGGGAAAACGAGTGCGCGGATACGTCCGCGAAGCTGGGTGGTACCACGGAAGTTTTGCCTTTCGTCCCTGTTTTGACTGGGATGAGGGGCGTTTTTTTATCCCTTTATTCCCCCAAAAAAACAAACTCTCAAAAGGAGGAAGCGCTGAATATGAAAGAGAAACTGGAACAATTGCTGGCTGAGGGCAAGGCCAAGATCGAGGCCGTCCGCACTGAGCCGGAGCTGCAGGAGGTCAAGGCGCTGCTGCTGGGCAAGCAGGGCACGCTGACCGAGCTGCTGAAGGAGCTGCCCAAGCTGGACGTCTCCCTGCGTCCCGAGATGGGCAAGGCGGTAAATCAGGCCAAGGCCCAGCTGACCGAGCTGCTGGACGAGCGCCGTAATGAGCTGAAGATGAAGGCATCGGAGGTTGACCCCGACTTCGACATCTCCGTGCCGGGCATTCTGCCCTCCGGCGGCGGCCTGCACCCCATCACCCAGATGTGCTATGACCTGAACGACGCGTTCCGCTCCATGGGCTTTGAAATTTTCGAGGAGGACGACATCACCAGCGAGCTGTACGGCTTCGACAACCTGAACTTCCCTCCCAACCACCCCGCCCGTGAGAGCATGGACACCTACTGGCTGGAGGGTCACGACAAGGGCGAGTGCTGGGACAAGCTGTGCCTGCGTCCCCACCTGACCGGCGGCTCCGTCCGCTATCTCCAGACCCACAAGGCCCCCTATCGCTTCGTGTATCCCGGCAAGGTGTACCGCAACGAGACCACCGACGCCCGCCACGAGCGCGCCTTCTTCCAGTATGAGGCCCTGATCGTGGACAAGGACTTCACCTTCTCCTCCGGCAAGGTGATGATCAAGAGCATCCTCAGCAAGGTGTTCGGCCGGGATGTTCCGGTCCGTATGCGCGCCGGCTTCTTCCCGTTCGTGGAGCCCGGCTTTGAGATCGACATGGGCTGTCTGGTGTGCGGCGGCAAGGGCTGCAGCGTGTGCAAGCACGTGGGCTGGATCGAAGTCATGCCCGGCGGCACCCCCCACCCCAACGTATTGAAGGCGGCCGGTCTCGACCCCGACGAATACACCGGCTTCTATGTCAACATCGGCTTGGACCGTCTGGTCATGATGCGCTACGGCGTGGACGATGTGCGTCTGTTCCACAGCGCTGACCTGCGGTTCCTGAATCAGTTCCGCTAAGGGAGGGCAAGACACATGAAAGTATCACTGAACTGGATCAAGGATTACGTCGACCTGCCGGCGGATATGGATCTGAAACGTCTGGCCTATGACCTGACCATGTCCACCGTGGAGGTAGAGGACACCATCGAGCTGGCGAAGCAGTTCGACCACATGGTGGTGGGCCAGATCAAGACCATCGAGCAGCACCCCAACGCCGACAAGCTGAAGGTCTGCAAGACCGACATCGGCGGCGGCGAGATCAAGGACATCGTCTGCGGCGGCAGCAACCTGACCGAAGGCATGAAGGTGGCCGTGGCCCTGCCCGGTGCCATGTGCAAATGGCACGGCGAGGGCGAGCCCGTGGAGATCAAGAAGAGCAAGCTGCGCGGCGTCGAGAGCTACGGCATGATCTGCGGCGCGGTGGAGATCGGCCTTGCCGATCTGTTCCCCACCAAGGAGGAGGCTCACATCCTCGATTTGAGCGAGTTTGACGCCCCTGCCGGTACGCCGCTGGCCGACGCGCTGGATCTGAACGATATCATTCTGGAGATCGACAACAAGTCCATGACCAACCGCCCCGATCTGTGGGGCCATTACGGCATCGCCCGCGAGCTGGCGGCGCTGTATCACCTGCCGCTGAAGCCCATCGTCCCCTACAAGAGCGACGTGGGACAGGGCAGCCTGACCGTCACCGTGGAGGACACGGAGCGCTGCCCCCGGTATGTGGCCGCCTCTATTGAGAACCTGTATGTAAAGCCCTCTACCTATCAGATGCAGAGCCGCATCTGGAAGGTGGGCATGCGTCCCATCAACGCGCTGGTGGACGTGACCAACTATGTCATGCTGGCCACCGGTCAGCCCACCCACGCCTTCGACTCCGACCACATTGCGGGCCACATCATCGTCCGCCGCGCCACCGAGGGTGAAAAGCTGCTGCTGCTGAACGGCAAGGATCTGCCCCTCAGCACCGACGATCTGGTGATCGCCGATGACGCGGGTGCCGTGGGTCTGGCAGGCGTTATGGGCGGCGCCAAGGACTCCATTCTGCCGGAGACCAGCCGCGTCATTCTGGAAGTCGCCAACTTCGACGCCAAGGGCATCCGCCGCACCGCCCTGCGGTACGACAACCGCACCGAGGCTTCCGCCCGCTATGAAAAGGCCATCGACCCCGAGCGCTGCGATCAGGCGCTGGCCATGTCCATGGAGCTGTTCGGCCAGCTGTATCCCGAGATGAAGGTCACCGGCCTGTCCGACCTGTATCCTGAGCATCTGAAGCAGGCCGAGATCGACGTGACCCTCAGCTGGCTGGAGCGCCGTCTGGGCAAGACGTTGGCTCCCGACGACGTGAAGAAGAAGATGGAGCTGCTGGGCTATCAGGTGTCCTTCGACGGCGACAACATGCATGTGGTGGTGCCCACCTGGCGCTCCACCGGCGACGTCAGCATCAAGGCCGACATCATGGAGGAAGTGGCCCGCATGTACGGCTACGAGAACTTCGAGGCCGCGCCCATCACCACCTCCTTCGACGGTACCATCAACCAGCTGGACAAGGATCTGGAACGGAAGATCAAGGAGTATCTGTCCTTCCGCTGCGGTATGCAGGAGATCTTCACCTATCCGTGGATGGACGAGCTGTACGTCAACGCCGTGCTGCAGAGCACCGACGGCATCCTGTCCCTGTCCACGCCTCCCTCCCCCGCCGAGCGGTTCATCCGTTCCTCCCTGCTGCCCAACCTGTGCAAGGCCGTGGTGAAGAACGAGCGCTATTTCGACGAGTTCAACATCTACGAGACCGCCCAGGTGTTCCGGGATGAAAACTACACCACCCCCTATGATCCCCGTGAGAAGCTGCCCTCCCAGCGCAAGCATGTGGCAGGCGCTTTCGTCTGCGGCGGCAAGGACGTGACCACGCTGTTCCGCAAGGCCAAGGGCGTGCTGGAAATGATGCCCCGTTACACCCACATGGAGGGCTTCACCTTCAAGCAGGTGGAAAAGCCCGTGTGGGCCGACAACGTGGTGTGGCTGAACGTCTATCTGGGCGAGGAGCGCATCGGCGATCTGGCCCTGCTCAGCAAGAAGGTGTCCATGGAGTGCGGCATCAAGAACCTGAACGTCATGCTCTTCGAGCTGGATCAGGACTGCATGAAGCCCTTCCGCTCCCGCACCAACAGCTTCACCCATCTGCCGGAGTACCCCATGACGGAGTACGATATCTCCGTGCTGCTGGATGGTGAGGTGAAGTGGGCGGATGTGGCCCAGACCATCGGCGGCGTCAAGAGCGAGCTGTTCCACGGTGCGCAGTTCGTGGACGAGTACCGGGGCAAGCAGGTGCCCGACGGCAAGAAGTCCGTCACTGTCCGCCTTGCCATCGGCTCCAAGGAAAAGACCCTGACCTCCGCCGAGATCGAGGAGGTCGCCAACGGCGTTATCAAGAAGCTGGTGAAGCGCTTCGGCGCGGAGCTGCGCTCCAAGTAAGGCATATCATGAAAAGACCGGTACGCGATGCGTACCGGCCTTTTTGCAGGTAATGCCGCGGTATTCGCGGCAGAAACGCAAAGAAGCTATTGCCTTACCTAGCGGGTTGGTGGTATACTAAAGCATATCTCATCCGGAGGAGGAGACCATATGATCTCGACGAAGGGACGTTATTCCATCCGCATCCTGCTAGATCTGGCCCAGCACCACAACGGCCGCTTTATCCCCATGAAGGACGTGGCCGCACGGCAGGATATTTCCCTGAAATACATCGAGCGCCTGACCCCGGCCCTGAAGGCGGCGGGACTGATCGAAAGCGTACACGGCATCGGCGGCGGCTATCGCCTGACCCGGCTGCCGGAGGATTACACCCTGTGGGAGATTTTGTCGCTGGCGGAGGGCGATCTGGCCCCGGTGGCCTGTCTCCAGGCGCACGCCGAGCCGTGCGAGCGGGCGGCGGAGTGCCGCACCCTGCCGGTATGGGAGGGCTACTACAAGCTGACGCAGGAGTATTTCTCCAAGATCACGCTGGCCGACCTGCTGGACACGCCGACAGCAGACAATTATGTGATTTGATAAACTAGAGCAGCGCCGCAGGTTTAACCTGCGGCGCTACTCGTTTATATGAGGAGAGGAAGGAAGATAGCACAGGAAAGTGTGTGCTCAGTCAGCAAACAAAGGGGTGGAGAGGTAACGGTCACCGGTATCCGGAAGAAGGACAACGATGTTCTTTCCGGCGTTTTCCGGGCGCTGGGCCAGTTGGATGGCGGCCCACACCGCCGCACCGGAGGAAATGCCCACCAGCACGCCCTCGGCCTTACCGATCTCCTTGCCGGTAGCAAAGGCGTCGTCATTCTCCACGGGGATGATCTCGTCATAGACCTTGGTGTCCAGCACGTCAGGCACAAAGCCCGCACCGATGCCCTGGATCTTATGGGCACCTGCTACGCCGGTGGACAGCACAGC
>CAVBAZ010000174.1:0-17200 GCA_963593515.1 Bacteroidaceae bacterium | reverse complement strand
TGTCGGCGTCAACCTTCAGGATCTCGATGCTGCCGGTGATCAGCTTGTTCTCACGGGTGACTTTCAGCACCTGTCCGTTCTGATTTAGCACAACGGGAAAAGCCGTATCGTCCAACTCATATCCGGTCGGCGCTTGGAACTCCTTACAGGTGTAGTTACCCAGCTTCAGATTGGCGAACGTCAGCTTACCATTTGTGTCCGTGTAGCCCTCTGCGACCTGGCTTCCAGATGCGTCGTACAGACGGAAACCGGCACCTTGAAGCGGGGTGTTAGAATCCGCGTCCACCTTGCTGATCTCAACACTGGCTTTCCCCAACGTGTTGGTTCGGGTCGCCGTGATATTCAGGGTTGTGGATGTAATGGTGATTGGGTACTTGGTGTTGTCCACCACATACCCGGAAGGGGCGCTGATCTCCTGATAGGTAAAGCTGCCGAGAGCCAGATCCGAAAAGACCACTTTACCATCTGCGCCGGTGGTTGCGTCGGCCACCTTGTTACCTGCGCTGTCAAACAGCCGGTAGGTGACACCCGCCAGGGCTTTACCGGTATCGGCATCGGTCTTGTTGATGGTCAGGGAGCCTTTTTCTTCCACAACCTTTACTTTAAAATGAATATAAGCAACTACGGGATCGGGGATCTCTGTCAGTGCAGTGCATGCCTGGTAGTTACTGCCATTGGAAGGCTCCAGCAAGACAGCCTCATCGCCGTTTACATCCAACGAGTAACCGTAATCGCTGCTGATATAGCCGTTAAGCTGTGCAGCGGCAGCCTTTGTAGCGGTCACCGTCAGAGTGTTGCCGCGCTGTGTGATATTCACACCGCTGATATTGCAAGTAAAACGGAATTCCGGAAGTGCACCATTTGTATCTGTGACGGAAGCACTATACTGACTGCCATCCCACGTCAACTCAATTGCATTAGCATCAGAAAGCTGGCGCTGATACTTTACGGCAAAACTGGGAATGGTTCCATGCGACATAAGCCTGTCAATGATCATATCATAGGCAGCCGCAACACCATCTCCAGCGTAGTGAAACAGGCCCGCACAGGTGCTGTCGTACAGTGTATAGGGATATGTCGTATCTCTGAAATCGCATACAAACTCCCAAATGACGGCCTGTGTTGCCAGTTGAGCGCAATCCGGATGGATGTTTCCGAAGCCATACGCGCCGCCATAGCCATACGCCATGGCCAGTGTGATAGCATATCGTTGGTCTGTCCGCAGGCTGCTCCAGCTTACAGAGGAATAGGAAAGGCTTCCGCTTGCAGAACCGACACTTGGTTCCATGCAGTAAGCGGGGACAGTGCTGCCGCCACCGGATGGGGTGAAGTATTTCAGCTTTGTGCTGGTATAATTGCCCCAACCGGGAACTGGCGACTTGTCTTCATGATAGCGATATTCATTGCCGCCGCTGATGGTACCTGTAACAGTGGCAGCATGAGCTGTAATAACGGACAGCCCCATAATCGCCACCAACAGACATATCAGCGTCAGCAGTTTAGGGAGAAATTTTCTCATAGATTTCCTTTCTCTCCAGCACAAAGGGCAACAGCATTTTGCTGTTGCCCTTTGTCGGAGTATTTATATTGAGGTATTCTGTTGTTGCCTCGACTCGTAACACATTCACATGGCAGTACACTTTCGCACGGCCACGTGGTGAACAAGAGAGGAGGCTTTTCGCGGGGAGACATTGGTAGCGTGAGCTGTGTGCGACTTCCTCTGCAGCAGTGAAGCTCATCCATAGAGAATGACGATGATATATTCATCTGCTGCCGCATTGTAGCGGACATCGCAGTTAAAAGACGCATAGGCACTAACCACATCCGCACCATCTCTAGCGGCAAGATTGGCAAATGTTGTGTCCACATTGCTGCACACAGCGGCATTTAACGCATCTTGGCCGCCATTGGCCGCAAACCATGATACCGGATCAGCGGTACCCGGATAATAGCCTGCATTACTGCGGGTCAGGCTGCTCTCAATATAGACGCCATACTTGGAAACTGCGTATTCATTGCCTATTTGCATGGCGTCTGTAACGGAGTAGATGTTGCCGCTGGCAGCAGGTTCAGATACAGGGCCCAGTACAGGTGTTGTGTCAGGATTTGGCATCGGATCTTGCACCGGTTGATTTTGTCCCGGCTTCTGGATCGGGGCGGAGGGCGATTGCGATGGCTGCTTAGGTGCAGTGGCCGCCTCTTCGATGTCGGTCTCCATGGGCAAAACACGGTCAGTGACCGTCGGCTTCTCTGGCGAGTTCGCTTCCTTGGTTGACTGCTCATTTTCAGATACAGCCGAGGCAACAGTCGATGACTCTGCGGCCGGAAGATCGTCCCCACCCTCCGTCAAAATGGAATTTTTCCTTTCAACAGAGGGTTCTTGAGGGGACGATACCTCCTCCGAATTGATCGGCTTTTGGCCGCAGGCGGTAAAGAGCAATACACATACTGACACGATCAAAATAAATGCTTTTCTCACAACTTTTTGCGCTCCTTTCTTCTGTATTTGCATCTATTTTAATCATGTTTGCACCCGAAAATCAATAGGTTGAGAGACTTTATTTTGGGCGGCATAAGCATTTAAAATAAAGTCTTGACAAGCCTTTTGACACTACCACTTGGAAAGGATCTTTCCGTACATCTGGCGCTTGTTGCTGTCGAACCGCTTGACCGTCAGGATCACGGTATCACCTATCTCAAAGTCGCTGTCCTCATACTGATAAGCATAGGAGCACATGCAGACAGTGCCATCCGGCAGGTTGCAGAAAACACCGCCGGCATACTTGCCGGAGATTACAGCTTGACGCCGGCTGTTGACGGGGTGACGCCGCTCGGCCCCTTCAAAGGGATCGGACAGCGCTGCCTTCACAGAAATCCTGAGCCGATCCGCATCGGCGTCGTAGTCCGTCACAACGCAGTCCAGTTCCTGTCCGGGGCGGTAGACAACGCGCAGATCCGACACGGACATATAGCAGAGATCCTTCTGCGTCAGCCGAATGTCATGACCATAGCACTCCACTGTACAGCGGACGGGGCCAACGTCAATGACACGGCATTTCAGCCGTGTGCCGGGCGCGTTCAGCTCTGCCCGATGGGCAAAGTAGGATCGGCGTGTCTTCATAGCCGACTTACGGGAAGCCAGCGCAAAACCGTTTTCCCTGTCCACCTTGATGATGTTGAAGGACAGCGTCGCGCCCATAATATGATTCAGGGACATTCCGGGCCGCCCCTCTCCTGACCACATTTCCGTTTCGGGAATCAGAATACGCACACGGTAGGGGACGACGATGGCGCAGGACAGCTCCCGCTTTCGCACCTCGCCGGTTCTGCGGCTGCGTACATTCAGCGAGAACATATCCACACCGATCACCGTGCCGCTGAGCGGGCTGCCGCCGCGATAGGAAGCGTAGATGGCGTTCCATTCCCGGCGCTCCTCCTCGGACAAATTGCGGTCCAGCTTGTGGAAATCCAGATGGAAGAACTTCTCGCGGTCACTCATCTCCGGCTTCGGCGCAGGGGCTTCCTGCTCCTCTGCGGGAGGAGCTTCAGCCGCAGGCGGCGAGGTGTCTTCTTCCAAAGTAGCTTCTTCGACTTCTGTGGTGGCTTCAGGATTGGGTGGAGAGCCTTCCTGTGATGCGGGTTCTTCCGTAAAGTCTACGGTCATATCCGCATCATCGGAGGACGGTTCTTCTGCATCTTCAGATGCTTCCGTTGGAACCACTTCGGCTTCGGCGTCAGTTTCTGATGGTACAGATGGAATCTCCAAGTCCTCCCCAGGCGGAGCGCTCCCGTTCAGAATGTCAGGGGGCGGCTGCTCGATGGGGGCGGCTACCGGTTCCACCGTGGCTTCCGTGATCTCAGAGGGAGGATCGGGGAGCGGTTCGGTCGGGATGGTTTTCTTTCTGGGCATTTGACGACCTCCTTTACAACGTTGTGTTTTTATTCGCAAAGAAACGGTGTGTACCGTCCTTTTGCTTCTGTGCAATGATCTGGCGATCCGGCAGCTCCTTGCCTTGCAGGGCAAGGGCGTGTTCCGGAAGCCAGATGAGCCGCTCTTTTTCTCCAATCTCTATACGACGAAAAGAGGATTCGCGTTCTGCGGTCAAAGCTGCCACATAGTAGGCGGTCAGCTCATCGCCGTAGAGAAAGCAGAGCAGAGCGGGCAGGTTGGTGGGGATGGAGAATTGATGCGGACACCCGCCTGTGATCTCCAGCATCACGTCAATGCTTTCCAAAAGCAGCGGGTTTGCCGCTTTTGTGATAAGCCGTATCACATCATCCTCCACACAGACAGCGTGAGAGATTCCGCTGAGCTGGCGCAGCATGGGCGTCAGGTGCTCCGGGCGCATGGTCAATACACGCTCCCGATACTTGCCATATAGCAATGCGAGAAGCTGGTCACGCCGGATGCAGCCGACCTTGCTCAATATCTCCATGATGCACTTTTGCTGGTTGGTCAAAAGCATGGCTATATCACCTCCTATGGCCCGCCAAGGCTGTTGAGGTAGGGATCGACGATTAGATCGCTTTCCCCCTCCGTGATGCAGTTGAACAGGACAGCCATGGTGTATTGGATCGAGTTACGGATATTGTGTTCCTGATTGGCCCGCAGCCGCTGTTCCGTATCGCGCAGCGTCATGCTGTCCAGATCGTGGAGCCTGTGACGCACCCGGCTTTGCGGCAGCGTGGCGTTGCCTACCCGAAAGCTGTCCGAGTAAAAAAGCCGCTCAATGGCCGTTTCAAAAATACGGGCCATCTCCGGCTCAAAAGAGGAGAGCTCACAGGCATCCAGAATGCCGGTAAGCTCTTCTTCGTCCAGTCCCTCCGTAACGGATGGACTGACTTCAATATAACTCTCATCGTTCTTCCTCTTATCAGTATAACTTGGCCGCAGATTCTGCGGTTCTGTAGGCGCAGTATCTGAGGTTCTTGAACTGCTGTTTTCGCCGTTCTTGAACCGCCTATCCTGCGGTTCTGGGGAATCAAGAGCCGCAATATCCGCGGTTCTTGCGCCGCAATCTTCCGGCTCCATAAATGGCGCGCACTGGTAATCCGGATCATCCATGGGCTGTACGCAGGCGAGGTAGATCTGGTTGGCATCGCCGCGTCCGCAGCGTTTTTCCCAGATCAGGTGAAGCTCCGCCAGCTTACGGAAGGCAGCGGACACTCGCTGCTCACAGATGCGCAGCTCCCTTGCCAACGCTTTGCGGGGGAAGATCACAAAGACCTCGCCATTGTCATTGACCCAGCCGTTCCTGCGGGAGAGCTGAAATCGGTTCAGAAGGAAGGCGTAGGCCACCTTGGCGTCCAGACTCATTTCCGCGTACCGTGGGTCGGAGAATAACCACCGCGGCATTTGTAGATGATGGACACTCTGTATATCCGTTTGCTTCATAAGCGCAAACGCAGGGCGCTGGTTCAGTTTTGCGGCTTTCATACCGGCTCCTCCTCGCAGCATTTTTTTGAAGTTGAAGATTTGCTATTGACTTTATGTTTAAAATATGAAAAAATAAGATACACTTTATATTATCTTAAAAACGGAGGTGCGTATGCATTATATAGCACGACAACTGGAACGTAAGTTTTTGCATATGAATTCTTTTTTCAAGGCGGTGCTGGTTACCGGTGCCAGACAAGTCGGCAAGACAACCATGCTGCGGCACTTGGCAAAGGGGCAAGAGCGAACTTATGTAACGATGGATGATCTTGCTGTCCGAACACTGGCACAAACTGATCCTGCGCTTTTTTTTCAAAGATTTCGCCCGCCGATAATTATTGATGAAATACAAAAAGCACCTGAGCTGTTTGATCAGATCAAGATCATCTGCGACGAAAGCGAAGACACTGGCCTGTTTTGGCTGACTGGCTCCCAGCAGTACGGCATGATGCAAAGAGTTCGCGAAACACTGGCGGGTCGTATAGGAATACTACAGCTTTATAGCCTGTCCCGAAATGAGATTGATGAGGTCACGTTTCCTAATGCCCTAGACTTTTCCCTTCCTTGCCTCTTAGAGAGGCAAGCCATAGCTCCCAAAAACAATTTGCTTACGACATTTGACTATATTTGGCGCGGCGGTATGCCGCAGGTTCAGCAAGCTGATGGGGAGATGCGGCAGGAGTATTACAACTCCTATGTGGACACCTATTTGATGCGTGATGTGGCGGAAGCTGGAGGCATCACCGATGTAGTGCGCTTTCGCAAATTCTTGCAGGCCTGTGCCGCGCTGGTAGCGGAGCAGGTCAACTACAAAACACTGGCTGAGGCGGCAGAGATATCACAGCCTACGGCGAAGGAATGGCTGAGGGTATTGCAGGGACTTGGTATCGTATACTTGCTGATGCCCTATGCCAATAATGAGTTGAAACGGCTGAGTAAGACGCCAAAGCTCTATTTTTGTGATACCGGTCTTTGTGCGTATCTATCCATGTGGCTGACACGGGACACCTTGATGAATGGTGCGGTAAGCGGTCATTACTATGAGAACTATGTGGTGATGGAATTGGTAAAGCATTACGCCTATGCGCCGGAAAAAGCGAATATCACTTACTATAGAGATGCAAACAGTAAGGAAATTGACCTTCTAATAGAGGAAAATCAAATTGTTCATCCGATAGAAATAAAGAAATCCGCAAACCCGGACAGGCGTGAGGTAAAAAAGTATCTGTTTTTGGATAAGGCCGCCTTGCAACGAGGTGCGGGAGGTGTGATCTGTATGTGTCAAGACGTGCTGCCCATTGACGAAAAGAATTGTCTGATTCCGAGCAATCTCATATAAGAACGAAATATCCGTACTGCGCCACCGTTGTTGGCGGGGCTATAATCTGCTGCACAGAAGAGAACGAGGCCAGAAAAATCCGATCATCCTTCTGGTATCGGAATAATCGTTGCAAAATCGGCATGGCATAACGATACAAACGATAATAACGATAACGGCGTTTGGCTGTAGCAGGCCGGACGCCGTTTTCTATGCCCAAATGCGGCTATTCTGTCTGTTTTCGTGGCGCAGGCGTCAACTCCACCATGCCGAGATCGTTGCCATCTACCTCATAGGTAAAATCATCGTCCTCTGCCGTAGAGAGCGGTGGTTCTGCCTGTGGGGCAGGTGTCCGTTCTTCGGCAAGGGGCTTTTCTTTTTCCTTTGGTGCAGTGACCGACTTCTCTTGTGCCTTTTGCTTCCATGCGGGGATATAGTCCACCACGCGGCAGGTCGTAAGTCTGGCGAAGTCCGGTAATTCTTCCGGCGTCAGCTTATAAAGCAGCGCAGGCCGGTGGCCTTGAAACAGTGCCAGGCACCTTTGCTGATCCAGACGCAGCACCTCATCCGGCTGCATCAAGTCCCGCTGGATATTACTGCGGGTCTTGGAATAGGGCCGGGTGCTGTTATAGATGGGCGAGAACAGCGGCTGCATGGGCATCTGGTTATTGGTGACAGCAATAGTGACCTTACCGCACTTCTCCGAGATATACTTGGCGGAAGTCAGATCGTTACAGCCCATGTAGATGGTCTGGTTAAAGGTGTTGAGCTGATTTTCCCATTCCTTTCCGGGATACCGCTGCTGCCACTGGCTGAGGCTCTGCACCACCACCTGACACGCAATGTTGAAGCCGCGCACACTGTTCAGCGCGTCGGCAATGCCCTCCATGTAGCCGATGTTGCAGTATTCGTCCAGACAGAAGTTTACCAGCACCGGCAGCCGTCCGCCCTTGCAGTGGAGACGTGCGTAGTTGGAAAGCTGCGGCATGGCCAGTGAAAAGAATAGCGAACTGAGAAACCGGTAGGCACTGTCCTGGGCGGAAATGATGATGAAATACGCGCAGGGCCGCTGCCCCGGCAGCACGAGGTCTACATCGTGGTTACGGGTGATGGTGTCCACCAACTTGTTCTGGAAGATGGCAAGCCGGTTGCCAAGGCCGGTGATGATGTTGCCCCATAGATTTTCGCGGGCCTTCAGGAACAGCCCGTGGTGGCCCTTGGCGGGGTGATCGGGCGGCAGCGACGCCAGCGTGCGGTTCAGCTCATTGACGCTCATGGTGGCAAGGATCTGATACACGTCGCCCAAACCCCGCTGCTCGATGGGGAGCAGATCACCCTTTTCATCCCGCAGATTGCAGACGTAGTGGATCAGGGCCATCAGGAGGTTCAGCTCCGCACGGCTCCAGAAATCGTCGGTCTCCTTGGGACTGGAGGTATTTTGGATAATGGTGTTGGCCACCGTCTGCACCAGATCTGTTTCTGTGTCCAGTCCATAGAGACAATTCCAGCCATCTGAGTGTGCCATGTCCAGAAAGTTGACCGCTTTGACGTAATGCCCGTTTTCCCGGAAGTAAGGGGAAAGCTGCTCGAACAGCTCGCCCTTCGGATCGACACAGAATACAGACTCCTTCCGCTGGGCGCAGCCCATCAGGAACGGCAGGATCAGGCCGCGGGTCTTCCAACTGCCCGGTGCGCCGATACAGAGAAGATTGTTGTTCTCACCGGGTACCATGCGGTGAGCTACATAGGCGGCGTATTTGTCCGGGTCTTCCGGCCGCTCCTTGATCTTGCCCAGCAGCATCCCGGAGACGCTGCGTATGGGGCCGATCTCCAGAAAGGCTTCCATCTCCCACTTGGTGAGAAAGCCGGAGGAGCCGTGTGTTCCGTCCGGAAGAATATCGAAGCCCCGTGGGTCTCGCGTATACTTGTAGCCGGAGAACCAAAGGTACCCACGCTTGGTCACAAGGCAGAACATCAGCACAAAGAACGCGGTGGCCTTCAGCCCGAAGCCGGAGAATATCGCCAGCCAGTTGCGGATCGGATTGAATATCCAGATGGCGGTCACATCCTGCCCTGTATTATGGAAAACGGCGTCAATGCCAAGGCGCATGGAGTTCAGGAGCATCCCGTAAAAATACCAGCATACCAGTCCAACAGGGATGTAGAGGGGCAGCTTTTTCTTGTGCCGCTGGAACCATACGCCCCAGCGGGCTTCAACGGTATCCTCCAGTTTTTCCAGCAGCTTTGATAAGCGGGGCATGGATCATCTCTCCTTTTTCTGTGACATAGGGGGTATCCGGTGGACGGTAAGGCTTCGGCGTATCACCCAGCAGCTGCGCGATGGCAGCCTCGGTCAAGGTAAAGACCCGCGCTTTTCCGGTGTCCCTGTAGCGTGGGCCACAGACCTCCGTCACTTGCTGCGGCAGGGCGGCCAATACGATCTGCGAATGGCCCTGCTCTTGCGCCAGCATATAGGCGGCATCCACGCGGCGCAGTTCCATGTCCGCCGCCAGCACGAAAGGCTGGCCTTGAAACAGTGCGTCCCAGCAGGGACACTCATGCGGTGGAGGGCGGTAATGACCTTTCAGGGCCAAGTGCGTCAGCCTTCGTCGGTAATCCGGCTGAGCCATGATCTGAAGCTGTGTCACGCCGGTATCATCGCAGGGCAGAAGATAGACCGGCTGCTGAAACCAGCGGGCAGCGGCGCCGTAGGTCATGAGCTTGCTTTCTTCCTCCGGCGTGGACTTGTCCAGTTCGGCGAGGATATCCGAATAGCTTTCACCACAAAAGAGGAAGCCACGTGTTCCGGGCAGTCTTGCGGTGTTGTTCTGAAAAGCAGACAGCTCATCCATGGGGCAAAGGCAGCCAATGTCGGGGCAAACATAGTGTGCAGCGCAGAGCAGATCGCCCATGTGGAGCAGCGCCGCCGTGCGGGTGCTGCCCCATGGATTACGGCCCCGACCGCGACCGGCAGAGGTGAGAAACAGGGCGTTTCCCTCCGCCAGTTCATCCGGCTGCATGGCATAGACGTTGATACCGGATTGATAGGCTGTCAGCAGCAGTGAAGCAAGCCGCAGCCGCCGCACGACGGCATCCGCATGGTACGTTCTCGGCGTATCCGGCAGCCATATGTTTCCCGCCAGCAGCCGACGCCCCTCCGCGGTAAGGATCAGGGCCTCGCTTTTGCTGTGGTACTTGATGAGCTTCATCGTCAGCAGATTCGATAGCTCTGTCTCGCTGACGACCCGCAGCAGCTGGGCGGGACGGATATACTGGCACCATCCCAGCAACCGCAGCGCTTCGATCTCACGCACACAAAAAACCATTCGCACCCTCATTCCTGTGAACGCCGAAAGCAACCTTACACCGTGCCGGTGTAAGGTCACTTTCGGCGCCTTTCTCGCATCAAAACTGTTGGCTCCCCGTAGAAGTCAGTTTTTCTACCGCTGCGGGCAGGCACAGGAGCGCGGAAAAGCTTGCCGGCAAAAGGCTTTGCGGGGCGTATATACCCAACAGATTTTGCTTTCTGAGGAAGCGCGGGATTTCGACCCGTTTTGGCAGAAAACCTGTTGGGTGTTTCTGTCTCAATAGAGCCCGGTAACACTGTAATCTCCCGCCCGTGCGGAGAAGAAATCCGGTGCATCCTTCATATCCAGCACCGTGATGTGACACACATTCTGGCAGCTCCGTGTGGAGAGCAGTGCCACCGACAACGTATACTGGTCATCGTCGGGGATCACCCTGCCCTTGATGGCGTTGCTGACCGCTTTCCAGCCTTTGTTGTCCTGGTCGAAGATGTGGCGGCCCTCCACATCGCTGTATTCCTCGATCACCAGCAGCGCACTTTTGAAATGGGGAAGCTGACCGCCGCAGGCTTCATAGGCGTCCAGCAGCTCCACCAAGGTTTCCGTCAGCCATGTGGGCGGTTGGAAGCGGCAGTGGGGCAGTAGGGTATTGATACGGATATGGAGCCAATCAATGCCGATGCGTTCCACACTGCCCACCACCTCCAGCGGGCGGAGGACACGGCCTCGTTTATACCCGCCTGTGCCGGGACTTTGCTGTTCGCAGAGGCGACGGAGCTGCAAGGCGGTATCCTCAAAGCTGCCGCATAACTCCTCCAGCATTTTCTGGAAGGTGCTGGGCGGCAGATTGTCCGCTTGGATCAGCAGCTTGCGGGCGTCTATGGCGGCGTCTTCCGTCAGGCGCTGGATCTCCCGTAAATCAGTTCGTTTGCTCATTTGCTTCCTTTCTTCCGGGCCTGCCGGTCGGTGGGCGATGTGGTAATGGCGTCATATTCCTTTTTCGTGACATGGAAGGCCACGGGGACGTGGTTATACCCGATGCACAGCAAGCCCTCGCCGCGCCGGAAGCGCGTGATCTGCCGCACTTCCTCTTCCGAGAGGTTGAGGATCTGCTGGATAAGGCGGGCCTCCTGCTCCTCCATCTGCATGACGAACTTGATACGACTGGAGTCCAGAATACCCTTGCCGTATTTGCCGCCCTCCAGACTGAATAAGTCCTGCATACCCTGCGTGGAGGTGATGGCAATACCGCCAAGGCCGCGGATGGTCTTGACCATCTCCTGCACATAGGCAGCGGCCAGCGGATTGGAACCGGCGCCTACCAGACTCCACAGCTCATCTGCGATCAGGGCGGACAACTCGCCGCCCGCGTTCATGATAATGTCGTTGGCCACGTCGATGGCCCAATAGATGCCGGGCAGGATCAGATCATCCGGCATACCGGAGGTGTCCAGTACGATATATTTGTTGTCGATGCTGATGTGGTTGCGGCGGCCCATGGCGGCGGCAGAGCCAGTCACATAGCGGGTCAGTACCACCGCAAGATGCTTGGTTTCCGCCTTTTCCAGCAGAACATTGTACCAGTCGGGAATGATGGGCATTTCCTTGAATGCCCCGTTTTCGTCCACCACGGAGGCGTTGTCAAAGGTGATCCCATAGCGGTCGTAACACTCCACCAGCGAGGCGTCCAGATAGTTCTTGTCCTCCTCTGTGAGATCCTTCTTTTGCAGGGAGTACCAGATGATGAGCCGGGAGATTTTGTCCGCCAGCACGGAGTCGTCCCGCGCTGCCAGCTCTTGTATTCCGGCATAGGCATCCAGTGTCTTACGGCGGATAGCCATGATGTTGGGGCAATCCCGCGAGGAAGGGGACAGGCGCAGGTACAGACCGCCCAGCTGCTCACAGTTGGGGCGGAACTCGTGGCCTTTCTTGGGAATGACGCATACCACACGTTTGCCCTGTTCCCGCAGGCGTCCGGCCAGACATTGGAGCGTTACGCTCTTGCCGGCGCCGGAGTTGCCGCCGATCCACCAGTTGCCGTTGGTGTATTTGTAGTCGTCATAGGGGTCGAGGAACACCGGGGACTTGTTGTAGAGGTTCAACCCCAGAAAGATGCCGTTGCGGTCGCTGTGCTCATAGGACACAAAAGGGAAAGCCGCAGCTACGCCGGTAGTCAGCGCGTTGCGGCGGCTCTTACGCTCAATGTCGGCATCCAGTGTGACCAGCGGCAGCGTGGAGAGAAAGCCCTGCTCATTGGCGTAATCGCAGCGGCGGGCGATCATGTCCACCGATACGCACAGTTTCTCCACAGCGGTGACGCGCTGTTCCAGCGTATCCGGATCATCCGCCACCACTTCAATGAGGGTGTGCATATAGTAGAAGTCCTCGCCCTGCCGGTTCATGACGTCCTTCAGGTAGAGACCGGAGGTAATGGCACTGTCCAGCTCCTCATAGTCCTGACGGGTATCGCCTACGTCCCGCATTCGGCTGCGGTTGAGCATGGTGGTCTGCGCGATCTTGGAGAGGATCTTTTCACGGTTCTGGCGGGTAAAACTGAAGCTGACATTGACGCCCTCGCCAGCCTCCACCAGCGGCGCCAGCCAGCAGGAGCCGACTGTGGTGCTGTAGCCATAGCCGGTGATGTAAAGGTAGGCATGAAAAACGCCGTCCACTACGATATAGTCACGGCTTTTCGTATCAATGGCGGTGGGGGAGAGAATGTCCAGAATAGTGGTGGAGCCGGCTTCCAGCTCGGAGAGATCCGGCCTTTCCGGACCGAACAGCAGCCGCTTCAAAAGCGGCTGTTTCTTGATAACAGGCTCGGCTTCTGCCGGTGGTACGGGTTTCTTTTGCTTTTTCATGGTGATACTCCTCGTATTGATCAAAATGATGTTACTGGAAAAAGTGTCAATGACGTGCTTTGATTCTCTTGAAAAAATGTCAAAACAGAGTTATAATTTCTTTGGAAAATGCACAAGCTGGATGTGGAGGTGCTGATGATGCTTAAAAGGAAAATTGAAAAAGATGTTATGCACTGGATCGATAGCGGCGACAAGGCGCTGCTGATATATGGCGTTCGTCAGGCGGGAAAGACATTTATCGTCCGTGAGTGCCTACAGGCGGCGGGCTGCAACTACATCGAGTTCAATCTGATACGACAGCCGGAAATCGTGAGTATTCTGGACGGGGCGACGAGCGTAGACGACCTGATCCTGAAGCTGTCCCTATACAGCGATAAGAAAATCGTACCCGGCAAGACCGTCTTTTTCTTTGATGAAATCCAGAAATATAAGGAGATCGTTACAAAGATAAAGTTTCTCGTGGACGATAAGCGATTCCGGTACATTCTGTCCGGCTCACTGCTTGGTGTGGAGATTGTGAACTTGAAGTCCGCACCGGTCGGTTATTTGCAGACACTCAATATGTACCCACTGGATTTTGAAGAGTTCCTACAGATTTTCAACGTGGGGCAACCCGTATTGGATATGCTGCGGAAAGCGTTTACTTCTAAAACGCCCGTAGATGAAGTGATCCACGGAAAAATCATGGAGATGTTCAATCTCTATCTGATCATCGGCGGTATGCCTGCTGCGGTGGAAAAGTACCGGACAACTGGCAACATCGACGATGTGATGGATGAGCACAGAGCCATCATTGAGCAGTATAAGCTGGATTTTACGCAGTATGAAGAGGAAAACCGCAAGCTGATTATCACGCACATTTACGAGCTTATCCCCGCAGAGTTAAACGAGAAGAATAAGAGGTTTATGATTGCGGACATCAAGAAAGGCCTGCGCTATGATAGGATTGAGGACAGCTTCACATGGCTTTGGAAAGCTGGGGTCGCTTTGGGCGTGTTTAACACGACGGAACCCACAGTGCCGCTCATGCTGAACGAAAAAAGCACACTGTTTAAGATGTTTCTGTCAGATGTGGGACTGCTCACCACCATATATGGAAAAGCCTGCAAGCTGAAGATTGTCAGCAAGGAAAAGGATGTCAACAAAGGCGCAGTCTATGAGAATGTGGTGGCGCAGGAACTTCATGCTCATGGCTATTCTCTGTACTATTACAACAGCAAGAAAAAGGGCGAGCTTGATTTTGTAGTTGAGCACGCTGGGCGGGTGCTTCCCATTGAAGTAAAGAGTGGAAAGGACTATGAAAAGCACTCGGCACTGGATAACGTGATGGCCGTTGCGGAATATGGGATTGAGGAAGCCTACATTTTTACAAACGATAACCTAAAGGTAAATGGAAAGCTGACCTATCTCCCTATCTATATGGTCATGTTCCTACGAGACAATCCGATTGGATTTATCGACATTTCCGTGGACAAATTCAAGCTGTGAGATATTTCAAAAACACAAAACGAAATCCTTCAAAAACATAAAACGCGACCGCATCATGCCTGTTCCTCATACACGCCATGCACTGCCGTGGTCATATCAAACACGCCCTCCGGCAGCTTGACGCGCTGGCTGGTGCGCTTGTTGATGATCTCATAGAGCAGCTCCAGCGCAAAGTCATCCGCATAGCGTGGCTCCTGTACCTCCAGCTCGCACAGATCCAGATAGCGGCGGGCGGTGTCCGCCTCCTCATTGAGCCGCTGGATAATGCCCTGTACGGTGTTGGGGGACGCCCGCATCTGCGATTCATACTGGAACACCATAAAGAACCGGTGCTGCAAAGCGTTGCTGGCCACACCCATGCCGATGTCCTGAATGTTATCCTGGATCATTTCACGGCAATAGGCGTTGTCCTCGTTCTTCGCGTACTCCTGCATCCGCTCAACGTAGCGCGAGATGTCGGCAGGCAGCGTCCGTGCCTCAAACTGCATGTGATCCGGTGCGATCTTGAGATATGCGGCGAAGGCTTCCACAATGGCCTGCCGATCCTCAGCGGACTTCAGGTAGATGTTCACCGGTACGATCTCAAGGATCTTGATAAAGCGGTTGTCCTTTGTAATGACCACACCGCCGATGATATTCTTGACGGGCAGCCAATCCTGAATGCTGCCCTGATAGCTGGCGGTGACGCTGGTCTCCACACCGCCGCCAAATAGCGCTTTTTTGATACTCATGCCGTTACCACTCCTCTGAAAAATATCATGCGCCTGCGGCAGTGCCATGCCCACCAGCCTTTCAGCCATCGTGTCAGGCTGTCGTCGCTGACGCCCATCAGCCCGAAGCCGCCGATGGGCACGATCAGCGAGACAGTCACGATGATCTTCGGTGTCAGGGAGAGGGGCAGATATGTCAGGCACACATACAGCACCGGCAGGCATAAAAGAAGGGCCTCAATGAGATTGCGGATCTCAAACAGGCCCAGAATCCGCCCGGCATTGGTAAAGTTGACTGGGATATAGTAGGTGTCAGTATTCATCCTCGACCTCCTTTGCGGGCTGCAAAAGCCGCCCTTTATAGGTTTGGTATTCTTGCTTCAGCTCCTCCGGCGCACTGTCCCATTCCGCCAGCAGCCGCTCCATGCCGAGACAGATCAGATGCTCGTGGTACTCGGTGGGCGGAATATCCGCCAATTCCATGCGGCTGAGATGCTGGTTGCTGATGTTCATGCGTCCGGCAAGAGCTTTCAGTGTGATCTTATATTTAATGCGCAGAACGCGCAGACGGGTGGGAACGTACATTATCCGGCCTCCCTGTATTCGATATAGGGGATACGGCACCAGCCCTGCCAGCCGCGGCCCGCGACCTCTGTCCGTACTACGCCGTACTTGGTACCCATGGCCTCCACTGCGTAGCCGTTACCTACATAGACGCCGATGTGGCCCTGCTTCCATAGAGCGATGCCCATAAGCTCCGGCATAGTGTCCATTGTTCCCGCCATACCGGCCTTCTGGGCGTTGGCGTACATCTGGTCAGCGCCGACATCGGGCATCCCGTTTGTACCGTAGTTGATGGAGCCGCTGGCGACATCAAGCCACCCATAGCCTTTGATAAGTCCGATGCAGTCCGCCGTGCGGCGGCCCAGCCAGTTGGTGCGGATGAAGTCCTCATACTTGCCGACACCCTCCGGGTACTGCTGAAGCTTGTAGTTGAACAGGGCTTCCGTCAGGACATTGCCATAGGTGCCCCAGCAATAGCCCCAGTTGTTTTCCCACGCCTGCATAGCGTAGGCGGCAAGGTCTACATTGTTCTTGGTAGAGGGGCTGACAAAACCGGACGTGTCAATGGTGTCGTCGTAGCTGCCGCCATGCTCATAGTCTCCGGTATAGCCGGTGTCGCCGCTGTAATTGGGGCGGTATGACGCATAGTATTCTGCATATTCCTCCAGCGCGTTGCTTTCGGTCAACACCTCATACAGCGCACCCGCCCATGTGCGGGCATCTTCCTCAAAGGAGAGCTGATCCATAAATGCCTCCGGGTCAAGGTGGTCGATCTGAATGACCAGCGTCCGCTTGAGCAGGCCGCCGAACTCGAAGATGTTCAGCGTCGGCTCATAGCGGAGCCGGGAGGTCGCCAGTGACAGCACGGCCTCTGTGGTCATTACCTCCAAGTCCTGTTGATAGGCCACGGAGCTTATAGCGATGAACCAGCGCAGGTCATCCTCATCAAAGTCACTGTCGATCTCCACCCCGTCGATCTCAATACCTTCCTCCTCATATTGCTGGATAAGGCTTGTCACGATGGCATCGATCTGCGTATTTTCAAAGTCCTCCAGATCCATATAAAACCCGCCCAAGGTCATGGCCTGTCCCGTCATGCGGGCAACAGGCGCTGTTCCGGAGGAAGAAAAGCCGAAGAAGATATTGGGCAGATAGGCAAAGATCAGCATGGGCAGCACGATCAACGCCACCAGTACCCAAATTGTCAGCTTGACGAGAAACGGTGCGGCCTCCTTTGCCGCCGCCACGGCGGCACCGTGAATACCACCCGCTGCGGCTGCCTTGGCGATCCTTGCGGCACTGACAATGCGCTTTGCCGTGTCGATGCCGCTGTGCTGGCGCTGGTTATCCTGCATGGCCGTCGTCCTTTTTCTTGCCAGCCCGCTTGCTGCTCTTGGCGTCCTTCGGGACAGAGCGGCCCGATACGGTGGGCTGTTTCACCGGTGTAGGGATATGCGGCGTCTGCTTGGGCGTACCCTGGGTATTCTTCGTGGGGCTGACGGTCGGCCTGTGGGTGC
>CAVBAZ010000173.1:0-9353 GCA_963593515.1 Bacteroidaceae bacterium | reverse complement strand
CCACGTAGTCCAGACGATCGGCACCTTTTTGATCACAGGGTCTACACCTTCAGCAGTACGAAGAAGCTGTTCAGCACGCTTGGCATCAACAAAAGTGTCTACACGACTAAGAGATTTCGTCACCTTATTAATTGCTTTGAGGTCAGACCCATCTACAAAGCGCACGGCTTTGATGATGTCCGAGCCGGGGATGATCGCTACAGCGGACAGGATCAGATTCAATTTGTCCTCCGGGTGTTGAGCCGCAGCAATAAAATCCCGAATGTCGGCGGCGATCCCCACAGGCGTGAAGCCTAATGCGATCTGTGCCAGAACATCGACAAGGTCATTGTCCGAATCATCAAAAGCCCCCTTGATGAGACGGCCGAGTCTGCAGAGCAAATTACACGAAGCCTTTTTCTGAGGCGTTTCCACCTGCAGAAAACCGCAGACAACACACAGAGAGATAACTCCCTTCGCATTGTTCTTACGCACGAAAATGTGTTCCGTATGAGCAACCAAGTGCTCGCTATAAATGTATGCTTGACTTCCATCTTCGGCCGCAATACGATACCAGATCGTCTGTTTCTTGGTCGTTCTCACCTCCGTAACCGAGACGAAGTCATTCGGCTGAAGACGAGCGAGGATATTCCCCTTGTTATTCGGCTTTTCCCTCACCGGCGTATCTTCATCGACTACGATAGCGAGAAAGCTTCCCTCCTCTTCAGTACACTCAGCATAGTCACTGCAGGTCCATTCCTGAGCCATAACCGGAACAATAGTGGATTGAAGAACGATGATCAATGCCAGAACAAAAGAAATTATGCGCTTCATGGTATACCTCCTCAGAAAGTAATTTTGTGAGACCGTCTCACTGACTGAGACTATAGCAAAGTGTCATGTAATTGTATATGACTTTGTAACTCTTGTCCTCTAATGACCAATTCCCCGAAGCAACAGACTACTTACCTATACACTAAAAGAAAAAGACGGCCGTGGCCGTCTTTTTCCTCTATTCCTCACTCAGCTCCAGCACCACGGGGCAGTGGTCGCTGCCGGTGACCTCCGGCCAGATGTCGGCGTTCCTCACACGGGGCAGCAGCCGCTCCGACACGATGAAGTAGTCGATGCGCCACCCCGCGTTCTTCTCGCGGGCGTGGAAGCGATAGCTCCACCACGAATAAGCGCCGGTACGGTCGGGGTACAATGTGCGGAAGGTATCCGCAAAGCCGCTGGAGAGCAGCTGGGTCATTTTCGCCCGCTCCTCGTCGGAGAAGCCGGGGTTCATGCGGTTGGTTTTCGGGTTCTTCAGGTCGATCTCCTGATGGGCCACGTTCAGGTCGCCGCAGTAGACCACCGGTTTCCTCTTGTCCAGCTCCATCAGGTATTCCCGGATGTCGTCCTCCCACTCCATGCGGTAGTCCAGACGGGCCAGCTGATCCTTGGAGTTGGGGGTATAGCAGCACACCAGATAGAAGTCCTCGTACTCCGCCGTGATGACCCGTCCCTCATGCCGGTGAATGTCCGGGCCGAAGTCGTAGGCGACGGACAGCGGCTCCCTGCGGGTAAAGACGGCGGTGCCGGAATAGCCCGCCTTGTCGGCGCTGTTCCAGAACCGGTAGTAGCCCGGCAGATCGAACTCTGCCTGCTCCGGACGCATCTTCGTCTCCTGTAAGCAGATCACATCCGCGTCGGCAAAGGCGCAGAGATCCAGAAAGCCCTTGCTCAAGCAGGAGCGCAGGCCGTTGACGTTCCATGAGATCAATCGCATAAAGGGGTCTCCCTTCGTATTTTTCGCCATCATACCACATTTTTCGCCCCTTGACAACCGGGCATATGCCAGCTATACTATACGAAACTGTTCCATTTGGAACAAAAGGAGCCAACTATGAACGATCACATGATGCTCCTACAACAGCATTTCCTGTTTCAGGGCGCAGAGGAGCTGGTTTCCGATGCGCTGGCGCTGGGCGTGAAGGACTTCCCGCGAGGGGAGACCATCTGCGGCCCGGACACGGCGGAGCATGCCCTTGGCATCGTGCTGGAGGGCCGCGCCGAAGCGGTATCCCCCACGCGGGAGCAGACGGTGCTGGCGGCCTTCGGCCCCGGCGATACCTTCGGCGCGGCGGCGCTGTTCGGCGGCACGGGCTACGTCTCCCACATCCGGGCGGTGACCGGCTGCACGGTACTGCTTCTGCCGGAGGAGCTGCTGCGGCAGTGGTTCGCCCGCTGCCCACAGATGGCGGTGAACTACATTGCCTTTCTCTCCGGTCGGGTACGGTTCCTCAACGGCAAGATCGCCATCTTCACCCAGGACAGCGCCCAGCACCGGCTGTACCGCTGGCTGCAGGCCAACTGCGATGAGACGGGCCGCCTGCCGGAGAAGCTCAGCATGACGAAGCTGGCGGGCGCGCTGTCCATGGGCCGCACCAGCCTGTACCGGGCCATGGAGGAGCTGGAGAGCGCCGGACTGATCGTTCGTGACGGAAAAAGAATCGAGGTAATCCAATGAAGCACATCAAATCTATTATCAGTCTGCTGCTGGCGCTGACCATGGCGCTGAGCCTGACCGCCTGCGGCACGCAGGCCAATACCGAGCCGGAGCAGCCTGACGACACCCCCGCCCCGGCGGAGGTGAACCTGTACGTCCTGTCCGGCCCCACCGGCATCGGCGCCATGAACCTGTGGGCCGCCGCCGACGCGGGCGAGACGCAGAACACCTATCACATCACCATGCCCGGCGCCAATGACGAGGTGGTGGCCGCCATCTCCAACGGCGACGCCGATATCGCCGCCGTGGCTACCAATCTGGCGGCGACCCTCTACAACAAGACCAGCGGCGGCGTGACGGTGCTGGCGGTGAACACGCTGGGCGTGCTGTCCCTGCTGGGCAACGGGCAGGAGATTGCGTCCATTGCCGATTTGGCGGGCAAGACCATCTATGCCCCCGGTCAGGGCGCCAATCCTGAGTATATCCTCCGCTATGTGCTGAGCGGCAACGGCCTTGACCCCGACAAGGATGTGACCATCCAGTTCGTGGGCGAGGGCAGTGAGCTGCTGACCGTGTGGCAGACCGATCCCGAGGCCGTCATCATGGCTCCGCAGCCGGTGGCCACCAGTATCCTGATGCAGAATGAAAACGCCGCGACCCTCTTCAACATGACCGACGAGTGGGACAAGGTGTCCGGCGGCGACAGCACCCTGATGATGGGCTGCGTCATTGTCCGCAATGAGTTTTTGCAGGAGAACCCCGGCGCGGTGGAACTGTTCCTGCAGGAGTACGCTGCCTCCATCGAGAAGGCCCAGTCCGATGTGGAGGGTACTGCCGCTCTGTGCGAGCAGTACGGCCTGATTCCCAAGGCGGCGCTGGCGCAGAAGGCCATCCCCTCCTGCGGCTTGACCTTCGTCACCGGCGCGGAGATGAAGTCCGCCCTCAGCGGCTATCTGCAGGTGATGTTTGATGCCGATCCCAAGAGCGTGGGCGGCGCTATGCCGGGCGACGACTTCTATTACGGTGCGTAAGGCACTGAAAAACAGCATATCGATCCTGTTCTGGCTGGTGGTGTGGCAGCTGGCAGCCATGGCCGCCAACCACTCGCTGCTGCTGCCCATCCCTACGCCGGTGGATACCGCCCGCGCCCTGTGCCATATAGCGGCGGAGGGAGGCTTCTGGCTGACGCTGGGCGCATCGCTGCTGCGGATCTGCGCCGGGTTCGCGCTGGCCTTTCTGGCGGGCGGCGCGGGCGCGGCGGCCTCGGCCCGCTGGCCCCTGTTCCGGCAGCTGGCCGCGCCGCTGGTGCAGCTGATCCGCGCCATTCCGGTGGCGGTATTCACCATCGTGGTGTTTCTGTGGGTCAGCCGCCCGTATATCCCCAGCACCATCGTGTTCCTGACGGTGCTGCCCATCGTGTGGAGCAATGTGGAGACGGGACTGGAAAACGCCGACCGGCAGCTGTCCGAGATGGCGCGGGTGTTCGGCATGAGCCGCCGGGCCATCCTGCGGCAGATCACCCTGCCGGGCATCCGTCCCTATGTGTCCGCCGCCGTCACCACGGGGCTGGGCTTCGCGTGGAAGTCCGGCATTGCCGCCGAGGTCATCTGCCGCACGCAGGGCTCGCTGGGCGACCTGCTGTGGAGCGGCAAGGCCACCGTCAGCTACGACGAGGTGTTTGCCCTGACGGTGGTGATCGTGCTGTGCAGCGCTCTATTGCAGCGGGCCTTCTCCGGCCCGAAGCGAAAGGAGGCCGCGTCATGATCCGTTTCGAGCATGTGACCTTCGGCTATGCCCTGCAAAGGCCCATCCTGCGGGACTTCTCCCTGACCGTCCCCGAGGGCGGACGGGTATGCCTGATGGGGCCCTCCGGTGAGGGAAAGACCACGGCGCTGCGGCTGCTGCTGGGGCTGGAAAAGCCCCGCAAGGGCACCGTCTCGGTGCCGGAAGGCGTCCGGTTCTCCGCCGTATTTCAGGAGGATCGGCTGCTGCCGTGGAAAACGGTGCTGGAAAACGCCGCGCTGTTCAGCGACGAAGACTCGGCCCGCCGCATCCTGACGGCGCTGGGGCTGGGCGACAGCCTTGACGCGCTGCCGGAGACCCTCAGTGGCGGCATGAAGCGCCGCGCGGCGCTGGGCCGTGCGCTGGCCCATCCCTTCGATGTACTGGTGCTGGACGAGGCGCTGACGGGACTGGACGGCGAGACGAAACAGCGCTGCCTGACCGCCATCGACGAGGCCGTGGGGCGGCGGACGCTGGTGCTGGCCACCCACGATGCCGAAGAAGCCCGCGGGCTGGGCGCGGAGATCGTAACACTATAAAAAATACGCTGTGCTTTCGCACAGCGTATTTTTTATTTCGCTTCGTACATTTCCTTGTATTCCGCAGCTTCCTCCATGTACATCTGAGCGCTGGCACGGTTGGTGGCGATCTCCTCGTCAGTGACGGCGCGGCGCACCTTACCGGGCATGCCCACCACCAGCGACCCGTCGGGGATCACGGCGTTCTGGGGGATCAGCGCCCCCGCGCCGATGATGCAGTTTTTCCCCACTACCGCGCCGTTGAGGATGATGGCACCCATGCCCACCAGTGTATTGTCTCCCACTGTACAGCTGTGAACGATGGCGCTGTGGCCGATGGTGCAGCCGTTGCCCACATGTACCGGGATGCCCCGCTCGATATGCACCACGCAGTTATCCTGAATGTTGGTGCCCTCGCCGATGACGATCTCGTCCAGTTCTGAGCGCAGCACCGCGCCGAAAAACACGCTGCTGCGTGCGCCGATGCGGACGTTGCCCACCACCGTAGCGGTAGGCGCGACAAAAACGGATTCGTGAATTTCCGGTTGCTTCATGGCGTTTTCTCCTTATCTCTTTACTATCATAATCAGAACATACCCAGCTGCTTGAACAGGGTGATCCACAGGAACAGTGTGAAGAACGATCCGGCGGTGGATACCACCACGGCGCTGCCCGCCAGCTCGCTGTCGCCGCCCAGCTGCTGGGCCATGTTGAAGGAGTTGACGGCGGTAGGCGCGGCGGTCATGGCCAGCAGGGTAACGAACTCGATATCCCGCAGACCCAGCGCGGCGGCCAGCGTCAGTATCGCGCCGGGGAACACCAGCAGCCGCAGCCCGACGCATATCAGCAGCTGCTTTTTATAGCGGGAGAGCTGCCGTATCTCGAAGGATGCGCCCAACAGCAGCAGGATCAGCGGCGTGGCGGCGCTGTTCATCTTTCCGGCGAAGGACACCAGCACCTCCGGCAGGGTGATGTGCAGCGCCTTCATCAGAAGGCCCACAACAGAGGCGATGATCAGCGGGTTTTTGATCACCGCCAGCAGCACCTCACCCAGCTTGGGCTTGCCGCCCCGGAAGTATTCCAGCACTACCACCGACATCATGTTGTAGATGGGCACCACAATGGCGATCATCAGGGCTGTAACGCCGAAATTGGCACCCGGCAGCAGCTCCTCGGCAATGGGTAGGCCCAGCAGCACGAAGTTGCTGCGGAAGGCTGCCTGTATCATGACGCCCCGGCGCTCCGGCGTTTTCTCCACTGCCAGCGTAATAAGGAAGGCCAGCAGGATCATGGCCAGCGCCATGCCTACCACAAACAGCGCGTAGGGCAGGCGCACCGCATGGGAGAAATCGGAGGTATAGATGTTATAGAACAGCATCACCGGCATAAAGGTGTAAAAGGTCACCTTATTGAAGCGCCGCACGTCCTCCGGGCCGATCCAACCCAGATGCTTGACGCCAAAGCCAAGAGCGATGATGAGAAATAAGGGTACGATCGCGTGGAACGCGATAGAGAATGCCTGCAACGGGACACCTTCTTTCGTGGAGGGTTTGCCACGCCATCATATCACGCCGCCTGCCGGATTGCAACCGTCATAATGCGACAAAAAGAGGGACAAAGCCCTCTTTTGTCGCATTATGATGCTTTAACAGTGCCGTGGTAGTCTACCGGCAGGTCACGCACCTTCCAGTGGTGCTCCAGCGGCAGCACCGAGCGCTCCATCCGGGCGGCAAAGTCCGGGTCGCGGGTGATGCACAGGATGGTGGGACCTGCGCCGCTGATGCACACGGCGTTGCAGCCGTTCTGGTGGGCCAGCGCCTCGATGCGGTCATACTCCGGGATCAGGCGGCGGCGGTAAGGCTGGTGCAGCCGGTCCTGCAGGGAAGCGGCGATCAGCGCCTCGTCCCCCTGCTCGATGGCACGCAGCAGCACCGCCAGGAAGCCCGCGTTGCGGACGGCGTCGCTGTGGGCCACCATGGAGGGCAGCACCCGCCGCGCCTCGTGGGTGCTGAGGGGAAAGTCCGGCGACAGGGCCACGAACCGCAGCTCCGGGTGGGGCAGATACTCCACCGTGTAGACCTGTCCACCCAGCAGCATGGAGGCGGTCAGGCCGCCCAGCAACGCCGGAGCCAGATTGTCGGGATGACCCTCGATCTCCGTGGTCAGGGCCAGCAGCTGGCGCTTATCGAAGGGCTTGCCCGCCATGATGTTGGCCGCCGTGGCGCCGGCGGCGATCAGCGCCGCCGAGGAGCCAAGCCCCCGGCACACGGGGATATCCGCCTGAATGTGGATGTGTACCGGCGGCACGTCGATGCGCCGCAGCTCGTGCCACACACGGGCATAGGCCACATAGGCCAGATTTTCCTCCGTCTGGTACTGCTCGTCGCAGCCGGAGAAGCTCAGCGTCTCCGCCGGGGTGAAGGACAGGGTATTGTAAAGCCCCAGCGCGCAGCCCAGCACGTCAAAGCCCGCCGCCAGATTGGCGGTGGTGGCCGGAACGCGGACGGTCACTCGCTCCATACGGCTTCACCAGCTTTCTTCAAAACGTAGGACAGCATGTCCTCGCGGTCGATCACATCGCGGTGCAGCACCTTCCGCTGCCGCAGGTCCGCCAGATTGGGCGGCACCGGTACGCCGGTCAGGTCATGGAGCTGCGCCATCACGTCAAATTCGTCGCCCTGCGCCTCCGCGCCCAGTCCCTCCAGCACGGCGGCGGGGAACTTGTAGGGGGATGCGGTGGACAGCACCACCACGGGGTTGTGATCGGGATCGGCGGCCTTGTAGTCCTGGGCCACCTGCCATGCCACCGCCGTGTGGGTGTCGGCCAGATAATGATGCTCCTTCCACAGTCGGCCGATGGCCGCCTTGGTGGCGGCATCGTCGCAGCAGCCGCTCCAGAACACGGACTGGATCTTCTCCAGCAAATCCTCCGGCACCTGATAGACGCCCTTCTCCTTCAACTGCGCCATCAGCTCTGCCACCAGCGCCGCGTCGCCGCTCATGAGATACAGTAGCCGCTCCAGATTGCTGGACACCAGAATGTCCATGGAGGGGGATACCGTTTTATAGAAGGGGCGGTTGCGGTCATAGCGGCCAGTGCGCAGGAAGTCGGTCAGTACATTGTTGGCGTTGCTGGCGCAGACCAGCCGTCCCACGGGAAGCCCCAGCTCACGGGCGAAATAGCCCGCCAGAATGTCGCCGAAGTTACCAGTAGGCACGGCGAAATCCACCTTGTCGCCCGCATGAATACGCCCCATGCGGCAAAGGTCGGCGTAGGCATGGAAGTAGTACACCACCTGCGGGGCCAGACGGCCGATGTTGATGGAGTTGGCGGAGGACAGGCGCACGCCCTTGCCCGCCAGCAGCTGCGCCTTTTCCACGGCGGCGAAGATGTCCTTCACGCCGGTCTGGGCATCGTCAAAGTTGCCCCGGACGGCGCAGACGCAGACGTTGCGGCCCTGCTGGGTCTCCATCTGCCGCTGCTGCACGGCGCTGACGCCGCCGTAGGGGTAGAACACGATGATCTTCGTGCCCGGCACGTCCTGAAAGCCCGCCATGGCGGCCTTGCCGGTGTCGCCGCTGGTGGCGGTCAGAATGAGGATCTCGTCCGCCACGCCGCACTTCTCGCGGGAAGCGGTCATCAGCCGGGGCAGCATGCTGAGCGCCACGTCCTTGAAGGCGCTGGTGGGGCCGCGGAACAGCTCCAGCACCGCGTCGTCCCCCACGGCCACCGTGGGGGTCAGGTCGGGCGTCTCGAATTTATTGGTATAGGCGGCATGAACGAGGGCATCCATCTCCTCCTTATTAAAGGACGGCAGCAGCGCCGACAGAATTTCCCGCGCCATGGACAGGGTGTCCAGCGGCAGAAGGGCCTGCCAGTCCAGTCTGATCTCCGCCAGCGAGGGCATGGTATACAGTCCGCCGTCGGGGGCAAGGCCCTGTAAGACCGCTTGGGCCGCCGTGGCGTGCAGGTCGGGGTTTCGTGTGCTCTGATATTCCATCATGGGGTAGACCTCCGGGTAATATTCCCAAAAAATTTCTCGAAAAAAGCAAAAATTTCGCCTTGCATTTTCACGATGGATATGATATATTGTTTCCCATAAAAAGTCAAGTGTTTTTTATTCAAGGACAAAATGTAAGTTTCTGTCTTTTTGTCCACCATAGGAAACGCTTTGCACCCGACGAAAGGACTGTTGATATGTTGAAAGTAGCAAAATTCGGCGGCTCCTCCATGGCTGATGCCGTGCAATTTGCCAAGGTAAAGGCCATTGTGGAAAGCGATGACGCCCGCCGCGTCATCGTGGTGTCCGCCCCCGGCAAACGATACAAGGACGACCATAAGGTCACCGACCTTCTTTATTTGTGCAGCGCCCACCTGAAATACGGCGTCAGCTGCGAGAAAATTTTCAACCTGATCCGCCAGCGGTATCAGGAGATCGCCGATGACTGCGGCCTGACCATCGACCTGAATCCGGAGTTCGACGCCCTGTGGAAGCGGATGTGCGCCGGTGAGGCGGATCAGGAGTATCTGGCCTCCCGGGGCGAGTACTTCGCTGCCCGGCTAATGGCGGACTATCTGGGCT
>CAVBAZ010000172.1:0-8758 GCA_963593515.1 Bacteroidaceae bacterium | reverse complement strand
GTTTTTGCGCTCTTTTTCGGGGTGTTCGCGATTCTTACTTTGTTTCAAACTTGCGTGCCTCCCTTCGCCAGAAACAGGATAATGTCCTCCAGATTGGTGTGCTCCAGCGGCAGATCGTGGGGCACCATATCCCGCCGCACCAGCGCCCGAACGCCGTAGGGATCATGCTCCACACTGACCACACTGTCCTCCGGCAGGTCGGCCAGCCGCTCACCGGTCAGCCGCACCAGCGCGTATTCCTCCAGCAGACGGTCCTTTTCCTCGCACAGCACCAGCTTTCCCTTGTGCAGAAAGGCAATGTAGTCGCAGAGCTTTTCCAGATCGCTGACGATGTGGGAGGACAGCAGGATGGAGCGATCCTCCTGTCGGGTGTACTCGTTGAAGATGTCCAGGATCTCATCCCGCACCATGGGGTCAAGACCGCTGGTGGCCTCGTCAAGGATCAGCAGCTTCGCCTGATGGGACAGTGCCACGGCAATGGCCAGCTTCATCTTCATGCCGCGGGAGAAGTCCTTGAAGGCCTTGTTCCGGGGCAGGCCGAAGCGCTGCAAATAGCCTTGGTAGGTGTCCGGCTCCCAATTGCGATAGGTGTTTGCCATGATGCGGCCCACGTCGTTGGCGTTCAGCACCTCGGGATAGTACGCCTCGTCCAGCACCACGCCGATGTCCTCTTTGACCTCGTTAAAAGCGGCGCTTTGGTTATCCGTCCCCAGCACCGACACCGCGCCGCCGTCCCTGCGGACGGCGTTCATAATGAGCTTGATGGTGGTGCTTTTGCCTGCGCCGTTTTCGCCCACCAGCCCCATGATGCTGCCGGAAGGCAGCGCCAGATCAAGGCCGTCCAGCCGGAAGCCGGGGTATTCCTTCATCAGTCCTTTTATTTCAATCGCGTTCAACATGTTTCATCTGTTCCTTTCATTTCCCACATGAGCCGCAGCATCTTCACGGCTTCCTCCTCCGTCAGTGAGCAGCCTGCCGCCAAATCGACGATCTCGCTCATGTGCTCCTCAATCTGTTTCAGGTGAGCTTCCCGCACCAGCTCCAGATTTTTCTCCGCCACATAGCAGCCCTTGCCGGGCACACGGTCAATAAAGCCATCCCGCTCCAGTTCGTCATAGGCGCGGGTAGTGGTGATGACGCTGATGCGCAGATCCTTTGCCAGCGCCCGGATGGAGGGCAGGGCGTCCCCCGGTGACAGCTCGCCGGAGAGGATGCTGTTTTTGATCTGGGTATAGATTTGCTCGTAAATCGGCTTTCCGCTGGCGTTGCTGATAATCAGATCCATATGGTCACCTCTACGATAACTGTATATGTTCAATATAGACAGTATATGCATGCGAAGTGAAGTTGTCAAGAGAGAAAATAAAAAAGTTCCCCGGACGGGTTGTCCGGGGAACAGGGAAGGTATGCAATTACGGTCAGAGCACGCGGCGGGCCGACAGATAACGGTTGGCGTAGTAGGTCTCGCTGAGACTGGAGATGATAACGCCGCGGCTGGAGGAGGCGTGGATGAACTGTCCACCGCCGATGTAAATGCCCACATGGCTGGCCGCGCTGCTGGTATTGTAGGTGCCGAAGAAGAACACCAGATCGCCGGGCTGCAGCTCGCTCTGGGACACATAGTAGCCGCTGTTCAGCTGGGGCGTTGCGCCGTGGGCCAGACTGACGCCAAAGCTGGCAAACACATGCATGGTAAAGCCGGAGCAGTCGAAACCGCCGGAGCCGGTGCCGCCGTAGGCGTAGGGTGTGCCCAGATACTGCATGGCGTAGGAGACCACATCGCTGCCGGAGCCGCTGGCAACATAGGTGTTGCCGCTGCCCTCGGTGGAGCCGTTGTCATTGGAGGTCTGAGACTTCTTCGTGGTCTTGGCCGTTACCTTGGGCTTGGGGGCTTCCTTCTCCAGCGTCAGATCCAGATCGTCGCCGGAGACATAGCCGGTATTGTCGCCGCTCTTGATGGCGAACCAGCCGTTGTCAAAGCCGGTGACCTCCACGCGGTCGCCATCCTTCAGGGTGGCCAGCACCTCGCTGTCGCCGTCCGCTTCCTTCAGCAGTGGCATTTCCTCGGCATCCACCACGCCGTAGGTCTCGAAGGTCTCGCTGCGCTTCAGCAGCTCCACATATTCTGGAGAGATGAAGCCGGTGCAGTCGTTATAGCTGATGCGGAACCAGTCGTCCAGATCCTCCATCACAGAGACCAGAGCGTCCAGCGGCAGGAGAATGTAAACGTTGCTCTCCTCGGTGGGGTCGAAATAGAGGGGGATGTCCTTTACGGTGATCCGGCCCACGGCCTTCACCTTGGTATCGCTGGGCAGCAGGCGGGGCAGAGCGGGCTTCTGGCCCTTGGCCTCCAGACCGGAGGTCAGTGCCGTCTTGATAGCGGCGGTATCCTGCGCGGTGGGGGTCACGGTATTGCCGGTACTGCCGGTAGTGGACGATGCCCACGCGGTCACCGTGGTATTGCAGAGCATGGCTGCGGTCAGCACCACGGCGGCGAGCTTATGGGAATTGCGTGATCTCATGGAACGCCCCCTTACAGCTTGCCGGCCAATGCGCGCTCCAGCCAGATAGAGCCCACATCCATGGCGGCGTACAGACTGGTCTTCTCCGACTTTTTCACCACGCGGTCGCGGGATTTCAGGTCGGGGTCAGTCAGCTGCAGCTGAACGGACACACGGGTGGCCACGTCCATATCCTGTTCCTTTTTGGATTCCAGGATCTGGAACATGACGATGTATTTGTCCGCCATGGAGCCGTAGTAGATCAGGTTGTCGATCCGCCGCAGGGGATGGTTTTTATAAACAAGGCCTTCGCCTTTTTTCACATCTGCCATTGTGATTGGTGCCTCCTACTTGTAAGAATTGCGTATTAGTATAGCACAAAAATCAACCTCTGTCAAATCGGCCGGAGAAAGGTTCACAAAAACGACAAAAATCAGGGAGAACCGACAGATTCTCCCTGATTAAGTGCTGATTTCATATCAGATGTCCAGATACCGTTTCACAAGGATCTGCAGCAGCTCGTCACGGTCGATCTTGCAGATCAGCGTGCGGGCGCCGTTGTGATTGGTGATGTAGGTGGGATCCTCCGACAGGATATAGCCCACGATCTGGTTCACAGGATCGTAGCCCTTCTCCTTCAGTGCCTCGTATACAGAGGTCAGCACATGATGCACCTGCTCGTCCCGATCCTCCGCGGCATTGAATTTTCTGGTATAATCGTCCATTAAGGCACCGCCTCTCCATCTGATATAGTACAATTATACGACAAATGAGTGAAACTGTAAAGTGGTATTTTTATTTCGTGCCGAAAATACGGTCGCCGGCGTCACCCAGACCGGGTACGATGTAGCCGTTTTCGTTCAGATGATCGTCCAGCGCGGCGCAATAGATCTCCACGTCGGGGTGGCGGTCATAGATGAACTGCACGCCTTCAGGCGCGGCTACGAGGATCATCAGCTTGATGTTCTTGCAGCCCAGCTCCTTCATCTTGGTGATGGCCATGTCGGCGCTGCCGCCGGTAGCCAGCATGGGGTCAACGATCAGTACGTCACGCTCGGCGATGTCCTTGGGGTACTTCAGGAAGTAGAAGTGGGGCTCCAGCGTCTCTTCGTCACGGTACATGCCGATGTGTGCCACACGGGCGGAGGGAATCAGATTGAGGATGCCGTCCTCAAAGCCCAGACCTGCACGGAGGATGGGAACGATGGCCATTTTCTTGCCGGCCAGCACGGGCATTTCGCAGGTGCACAGAGGGGTCTCGATGGTCTTGAGGGTGGTGGGCAGGTCACGGGTGGCCTCGTAGGTCAGCAGCATGGCGACCTCGCCGACCAGCGTGCGGAAGTCCTTGACACTGGTGTTCTTATCGCGCATCACCGTCAGCTTGTGCTGCACCAGCGGGTGGTTCACGATGTGCAGGGTAGGGAACTTTTCGTTCATGATCTTATCCTCCGTATATAAAAATATTCAATTATTCCATTATTTCGCGTCCAGCGTGATGGGCAGTCCCTTTGCCAGCCGCTCCCGCTCGGCCTGACTGAGCCGGAGGTACACCGGGCGCAGCTCCTGTGCCGTCACAGTGCGGCCCTCTGCCGCCATGCGCTCCGCCGCAAGGCCCACGCCGACGGCCTTCTGATACAGGCTGTCCGCAGGAGCCAGAGAGCAGGGGAGCCCTTGCTCCAACAGATAAGTATAGCATAGTTTCGCGCCGTCGCCAACTACTATTTTCCTGTTTTTGTCATTTTTCAGTTCCTCGGCCAGTACTTCCAGCGCCACGGCGCGATCCTCGCACCGGCGTTCCAGCACGCCGTCATGGCAGTCGAACACCGCGTTATAGATCTGCTGCCGCCGCGCGTCCATGGCGCAGATCACCGTACCCTCGAAGGCGCGGGCGTTTTCCGCCATGGCCTCCAGCGTAGACACGCCGCAGCAGGGAAGCTCCAGCGCCCATGCCAAGCCCTTGGCGGCGGACACGCCGATACGCAGGCCCGTAAAGCTGCCGGGACCAGCCGCCACGGCGATCAGCTCCATATTCTTTGCCGTCAGACCGGCGTTTTTCAACATACTGTCCACCAGCGGCATTAGCGTGACGCTGTGGGTCAGGCCCATGTTCTGATAGGCGCTGGCCAGCACCGCGCCATTCTCCACCACGGCGACGGACACGGACTTGGCCGACGTTTCCAAAGCCAGTATTTTCATGCGATGCCGCCTCCCTCTACGGTAATGATCCGCTCGTTGTCGCCTTCGCCCCGTGCGATGGTCACCACCACGGCGTCCGGCGGCAGGGCGTCCGCCACATTCTCGCTCCATTCCACCACGCACACGCCGCCGCGATCCAGATAATCCTCCCAGCCAATGTCGAACAGCGCGTCGCTGTCATCCAGCCGGTACATATCAAAATGGAACAGGGGCGTCTTGCCCAGATACTCGTTGACGATGGTAAAGGTGGGGGAGGTGACCCGCCCCGTATAGCCCAGCCCTCTGGCAATGCCGCGGGTCAGGGCCGTTTTGCCCATGCCCAGCCCGCCGCGGCAGGCCACCACGGTATTGGGCCGCAGCTGCCCGGCCAAACGGCAGCCAAATTCCTCCGTATCCGACACACTGTGGGAAATGTACTGCATGATAAACGTCCTTTCGGAAAGTGAAACGGCCCTATTTTGCCATTTTCATAATGGTAACACAAAAAGTTCAAAAAAGAAAGGGGGTAAGACAGGTTTACACGGAAAACTTCTTGTGGTAAAATGTACAGGACTTATTTTGGGGCGGCAGGCCCCATTGGCTTTCACGGAGGAACCATCCATGCAGCGTGTGCGGGAGTTATTGCGGGATATCTTGCGGCAGACAGACCTTGTTTTGCTGGCGCTTTGCTGTGCCGCCACGGCCTACGGCATCCTGATGATCTATTCCGCCACCCGGTATATGAACTCCATGCGCGAGGTGCTGGTGCAGACCGGCGGCGCGGTCATCGGTATCGTCCTATTTTTCCTGCTGTCGATGGTGGATGTGGGCGAGCTGATGCGGAAAAAGGGCTGGCTATGGCTGACGCTGTTCGGCCTGGGCATGATCCTGCTGCTGAAATCCCCGCTGGGCCGTGCCGGTGACACGGGCAATCTGGCGTGGCTGAAATTCCCGCTGCTGCCGGTGATGGTGCAGCCCTCCGAGATCGTGAAGCTGACCTTTATTCTGGTGCTGGCGTGGCAGCTGGTGTGGCTGGAGGAGAACCGGACGCTGCGGCGGCTGCCGGATATCCTGTTTCTGGGCGCGCACCTGATGGTGTTCTTCGGTCTGTACTACAAAATATCCTCCGACATGGGCAGCGACCTGGTGCTGGTGGCGATCTTCGTCTGCATGTGCTTCGTGGCCGGTGTGCCAAAGGGCTGGTTCATCGGCGGCGGTGTCGGCGCGGTGCTGGCCTTTTATATCCTCTGGGAGGAGGATGTCATCAAGCCCTATATGAAGAACCGTTTCCTTGTGGTGCTGGATCACAGCTTCCGACCGCTGAACGAGGGCTGGCACCAGACCCGCAGCCTACTGACGCTGGGCGGCGGCAAGCTGACGGGCATGGGCTTGTTCCACGGCATCCAGACCCAGAGCAAGGACAGCTCCAGTCTGCCCAACCGCCACACGGACTTCATTTTTTCCGTCATTGGCGAGGAGCTGGGCATGGTGGGCTGCGTGCTGGCGCTGGCCATCCTGTCGGCCATCGTGCTGCGGTGCGTCTATGTGGCCCGCAACGCCAACAGCAAGCTGGACGCCTACATCTGCGTGGGCGTGGTGGGGATGCTGCTGTTCCAGATACTGACCAACGTGGGCATGTGCCTGTTCGTGATGCCGGTCATCGGCCTGACGCTGCCGTTTTTCAGCTACGGCGGCACGTCCATCGTCATCACCTTCGCCACCATGGGATTGGTATCCGGCGCCCACAGCCGTTCCCGCCCGGACTGGCTGCGAAAATAAGGATTGTAAAGCAAAACCACCGTACAGCATGCTTGCTGTACGGTGGTCGTTTGTTATGCGGCGGCTCCTTTCCCCGCTCAGCGGGCGAATTTGTCCAGTGCATCCAGCAGGCTCTCCTCCCGGTCACAGCCGATCTCCCATACCTCCTTGCCGTTTTGCAGCAGAAGCGTTTGTTCGCCCCACATGGCGTTATTTTCGCTGTACCATGCGTGCGCCCAGCCGGGAACGGTGATCTCCCGCAGCCCGTAGACCCGTGCGTGCTCCTTTACATAGCCGTCGGCGATCCATTGCCATGCGATGTGGTACACATCCGCGTCGTAGTACCAGCTGCTGTAAGTTGCACCCGTCTCCGGATCGGTGATATAAGGCCCCTTTTGCCGCAGGTAGCTATGGTCACACAGCAACTCGGAAAATTCCACTGCCCTGGAGTGATCGGGCTCGTCGGTATTGGAAAATACCTGTGCCGCCGTCGGTATCGGAAACTCATCCATAGGGACGGCATTGCCGGGGTCTGCGATCACCGCGCGTAAAATGAGACACAGTACCAGAGCGACCAGCGGAAGGGCGATGGATAGCAGTTGAAGGAGCTTCCCACGCCGCAGCTCGGCGGGGGCGCGCTGTACACGCTTCAAAAGCATCCGCCATCTGGTGGTCACAGCGCTGACGATGCAGGTGACCGCGGAGATCGTCCAGAACAGTACAAGTGCTCCCGCGGGAGCGAATATCCAGGCGGCTCCGCTGATCAACTGCTCATATATGCCGGTATAGCCCCCCAAATAGCGGAAAACCATATAGTAGAGCCATACGGGGATCGCACACAGGCATACAATACTCCATACCGTTTGGCTTTTCAGCTTTTTGTCCAGCACCTCGTGAAGCGTTTCCTCGTCGGTATTCAGCTCTGGCACGGCGGGATCATCACAGCGGTAGATGTCCAGATCACCGGCCAGCTCACAGACGTATTCCCAGCCCAATTCCCTGTAATCGGCGATGCGCTCTTTCTCGCCGTAGGTGCCGGTATTCTGCTTCACGTCGATCCGGTAGCGTACCGGACGGGGTTCACCCTTTTCAAAGTGCATGACGCCCGGTCGGGCGAATTCCGTCAGAAACAGTCCTTTTTTCGCCTGATCGTCCAGCCAGCTCTCAATGGCGTCGATCTGGTAGGCATAGTAAGGCAGAAGCTTTATCATGTGGTTTCCTCCTCTCTGTCCGCGTCGCGGATGCAGCGGCGCAGACGGGCATATTCGGCGTCATACAGGGTGCGTCCCGCGTCGGTCAGCTCATAGGTGCGTTTGCGGCCTTCCACGCTGACCTCGCGGATCATCTGTTCATCCGTCAGCTTGGAGAGAATGGTATACAGCGTCCCCGGCCCCAGCGTCATGCGGCCGCCGGTGGTTTCGCCGATCCAGTGGACGATCTCCACGCCGCACAGCGTCCGGCGGCGCAGGGCCATCAGCACATAGAACATAGGCTCTGACAGGGTCTCCAATGACCGTTTCGGCATGGTGTTTCGCTCCTTTCTATCAAATATCGTTTTACGATATCACTATAACATCGTATTACGATATTGTCAATAGGTGCAAAAATATTTCTGAATTGTGGAGAAAATGCTTGCAATCGGGAAAAAGCTGTGCTATACTCCATCCATCAATTGAACAGCACCCGATGAGCCTTTCAGGATTCCGGCGGAAAACTGAAAGGGGAGGGGACTCTGGAGAATCCCATTGAATTGGGTGCCGAAGGTGTAAGGCGTGAAAGCGCTGAATCTCTCAGGCAAAAGGACAGAGAAGACATATCGTCTACCTTGTTTCTCCGGAGTCGCTGCACAGCAGCGGCTCTATTTTTCTGTTGAAAAGGAGAGAGTTAACATGCAAGCCATCGAATCCGTACTGTATCCCGTTGTCTGTAAGATCAACGAGTACCTGAGCAACTACATTCTGGTGTTCCTGCTGATCGGCGTGGGTCTGTGGTACTCCATTAAGACCCGTTTCGTGCAGGTGCGCTGCTTTGGCGAGGGTATGCGCAAGGTGTTCGGCAACCTGAAGCTGAAGGGCGATAAGCACGACTCCGGTATGAGCTCCTTCCAGGCGCTGGCCACCGCCATCGCCGCCCAGGTGGGTACCGGCAACATCGTGGGCGCTTCCGGCGCCATCCTGACCGGCGGCCCCGGCGCCATCTTCTGGATGTGGATCATCGCCTTCTTCGGCATGGCTACCATCTACGCCGAAGCCACGCTGGCCCTCAAGACCCGTATCGTTGACCCCGACGGCACCGTCCGCGGCGGCCCCGTGTACTATATCACC
>CAVBAZ010000171.1:0-46017 GCA_963593515.1 Bacteroidaceae bacterium | reverse complement strand
TATCTCCGTATTAAATGCGTATTACGGAAATAATGCGTATTGCGTGCGTATTAAATGCGTATTAGCACCGCCTTCACTATGGACGGCATCCGAATTCCAAATGAAAAGTATTTGCTATGCCGAACGGCGAAAAGCGCCAAGCATAATATAAGTTTACGCCTATGTGCGTGATGCTGCGGCACCATTCTTGCGGTTATTTCAGTTCGTGATATTTTGAAGGCTGAATGAGCATCGGCCCCTTTTTTACTCCATTGCATATATACAGGCAGTTTGCTATACTTGGGGCGGATAATCTTCCGCGAAGGCGCATCCCAGTTTACAAATCCCATTTCACAGGAGAAAAGCAGAATGAAATTTGAACGTATCACAACACCGGAGCATCCGCTCTATACGGATGCGATCAACCTATATAAAATCAGTTTTCCGCTTCATGAACAGCGCGAGGAACCGTCGCAGATCGAGATCCTCGGAAACGCGGCGTATCATTTTGATATTGTTTGTGACGATAGCGATCTCATTGGAGAAGTCCTGTATTGGGACGTGGGCAGCGCTTTTTATATTGAGCACTTTTGTATTCTGCCCGCCATGCGAAACAAGCACTACGGGCAGAATATCCTCGCCGCCCTGCAGGATAAGCCGTTGATTTTGGAGATCGATCCGCCAACGGATGCGATATCTCAACGGCGAAAAGGCTTCTACGAGCGCTGCGGATTCGTGGAAAATCCATATCCGCACACTCATCCGCCCTATCACAAGGGCCATGCCGGTCATGACCTCGTCGTAATGAGCTCACCAAGTGTTTTGACGCCGGAGGCATATGCGGATTTTTACCAAGCGCTGCGTGATACGGTTATGGCGAAAGCGCTCTGATTATGGTCAAGGGTATCAACTACCACATAAAAATGGTAAGAGGGGAGGTGCTATGAACCTCCCCCAGTCTGTCGAGGAACCCAGTCTGTAATCAGGAACAGACAGGGGCTCGAACATATATGAGCGAAAAAAATAGCAAAGCGAAACGAAGGTAACAGATCTCTCCATTTCCATGTGGCCAACTTTTTCAAGTTCATTGCAGCAAACTTAAGCTTCACCCAGTTTGTGACCTGGGTCAAGCCTCTGTATTGCGTATAACGCATCGCGTGTTTTTCCTTGGCATCGGCAAAGACCCGTTCAATGGTCTCTTTGCGTTTCTTGTAAAGCTCCCTGTACTCAGGCGTATATCTGGCATCGTCCGCCAGCTCCTCATAGTCCTTCCAGATATGCCACTGTACGGTCTTTACACAGTCCTTGGAACGAGTGCACCGCTCTCTGGTCGGACAGTTGGCGCATTTCTCCGGATCACTCTTGTATTCCCGGTATCCGTCACGATTTGTCGTGCTGTATTTCAGCGGCTGGTATTCGGGGCAGATCACGCAGTCGTAGAATTCATCATAGACATACTTCCACCACTCGTGCCCATTCTTCATGGTCTGTGGGCGCCTGTAGGCTGTGGAGCGACTGCGAGTGCGTGTGGGATTAGTTGACAATCAGAGGAACTGGACGCTATCGGGCAAAATCGCTGCTGCCACACCCGATGGCGGCGGTAGCTTTACAATCCGGTGGGATCGTAGGTGCCGAAGCCCTCGCCCAGGATCTCGTGGGTGTCGCATACGATGATGAAGGCGTCCGGGTCGATTTTCTGCACCAGCTTTTTCACCGGAATAATGTAGTTCCGGCTGAAGGCACACATGACCACCTCGGTCGATTTGTGGTAGTAGGCACCGGTGCCGTCCAGCAGCGTCACGCCCAGATCCAGCTCCAGCAGCTGGCGGGTGATCTCCTCGTGGCGGGGGCTGATGATGTAGGCCAGCTTGGCCGCGTTGCCGCCGTAGACCACCTTGTCCATCACGGTGGTGCAGATATACAGCGCGGCGATGCTGTACAGGGCCTGTGTCAGCTGCCGGAAGGTCAGCGAGTATGCCAGAATGACGATCAGGTCGATGGCCAGACACAACTTGCCGATGGGCAGCTGCTGGATCTTCAGCTTCAGCAGCCGGGCCGCCAGCTCCGTGCCGCCGGTAGTCGCGCCCTGCCGCAGCATCAGGCCGACGGCCGCGCCGCAGAGGATGCCGCCGTAGACGGCGGCCAGTATCGGCTCCAGCGCCGAAAAGGTAAACACGGCATTAAGACCGTCGATCATCAGGGAGCTTACCGCCATGGCGTACAGCGAACTGATCAGCACGTCTTTTCCCAGCAGCTTCCAGCCCAGAATAAACAGCGGTACATTCATCACCAGTGTCATGATACCCACCGGAAGCTTCGGAAGAAAGACGTTTATGACCTGTGCCACGCCGGTCAGCCCGCCGATGGTCATGTGACCGGGGGCGAAGCACCAGCAGAAGCCGACGGCGTACACCGCACAGCCCAGTGTGATGATGCTGTATTTTTTCAATAGCTCTTTCATGTTTTGCCCTCCTCGTCTTAGCTGTCACAGGGGAGATCCTTCGGCAGCCCCTTCCTGTTTTGCAGAATTTATGATAAGTAAGAGACCGCAAAGCGGTCTCTTACTTTATATATTGCCTATTGCCGTCATTCCACGACTTGCAGCTCCTTGGGATAGTGGGTCAGCACCCGGCAGCCATCCTCCGTTACCAGCACCAGATCCTCGATCCGCACGCCGGTATCGCCGGGCAGGTAGATACCCGGTTCAATGGAGAATACCATGCCCGGCTGGGCGATAACGGTGCAGTCGCTGCTGACCTGAGGGGGCTCGTGCACATGGGTGCCGATGCCGTGGCCCGTGCGGGTGATGAAGGCATCGTCGAATCCGGCGGCTTCGATGACGGAGCGCACCGCGTGGTCGATGTCACACATGCGGACACCGGGCCGGACAAAGTCGATACCGGCCTGCTGGGCCTCCCGCACTACCTCATAGATGTGCCGGTGCCGGTCGCTGACCTGCCGGTAAAAGACCGTGCGGGTCATGTCGCACCAATAGCCATTGATGGGGCATACCAGATCCAGCAGCACCGCGTCGCCGGGCCGGGGCAGCGTGCCGTCCGGCATATGGTGGGGCTGGGCGGCGTTGGGGCCGTAGCAGACGATCTGATACTGTCCCACCTGCGTGCCGCCGCTGGCAATAAAGAAATCGTCGATCATCTGAGCCAGCTCCGCCTCGCTGCGTTCCGGGGCAATGTGGCGGATGCCGTAGGCAATGGCCTTGTCGTTGACCGCACCGGCCTCCAGCAGGAGCTGCTGCTCCCGTGCGTCCTTGCAGGCCATGGCCATGTCCACCGGGTCGGAGCCGGGAACGGGATGGATGTCGCTGCGCTGGGCCATCAGCGCGATGGTGTGGCCGCTGGGCCAGCTGCGGTCGATGCCCACCGCGCCCGGCAGCAGCAGCGCCGCGATCATTTCGTATACGTTCTGCCCGTCCCGGTACTGGTGCAGCGTGACGCCCTCCACGGGAGGGAAGCAGAACAGCAGGTTCATAAAGGCGTGAAGCTGGCCGTCCTCCCGCAGCAGCAGGATGCCGCAGCGCTCCATGGCGTCCACGCTCTGCCCCAGCAGGTACTGCATGGCGCCGGGATCGGAGATGATCACCTGCCGCAGGCCGCACAGCTCCATGTTCTTCAAAACGGCTTTCAGCCGGTCATAATGCAGCATAATGTCCTCCTCAGTGATTGCGGGTCTGGTAGGCGTAAGCCTTCAGGGCGAAGGCCATGTCCCGCTGCAAATGCTGGCGCATCTCGTCAGCCGCCTTCTGAAATTCACCGGCCTTCACCAGCTCATACATGGTAACGTGTCCCTGATGGATCAGCTCCACATTCTGATCCTGATAGTAGTACATGCAGGACAGCACCTCCAGCCGTGCCCGCAGCTTGGCGGCGGCTTCGTTGAGGTAGCAGTTCTGGGCGTGGCGGTAGAACACCACATGGAACTGCTCGGACTGCTCCTTCCACGCGGCCCGGTCGCCTGCGGCCAGCGCCTTGCTGCCGCTCTCCACCACGTCCTGCAGATCCATCAGCAGGGGCACCTGATTGAAATTGTTCTGGCAGAAGAGAATAGCCATGGAGTCCAGCTCACCGATGAACTGGTACAGCTGGCGGATGTCCGCCTCGGTAAACTCCGTCACCGTAACGCCGCAGTTGGAGTAGTAGGTCACCAGTCCGTTCTCCGCCAGACGCATCAGCGCCTCGCGGATGGGGGTGTGGCTGACATTGAAGCGGTCCTTCAGCACCTTCAGCGTCAGCTTCTGGCCGCATACCAGCCGCTGGTCGGTAATGTCATGGTACAGCTCGTCATAGATCTGTTCGGAAAGGGTTTGTCCAGCCATAAGTAGATACTTCCTTTTTCATTTTTCTTTTCAGAAATATCATACCAAATATTCTATGAAAAATCAACAGATTTTATAAAATATCATCATATCTTACCGGCACACAAGCAGATTTTAGAAAATCCGATGGAAACCGCGCTCCTTGTTTTGCAAATTATCAAAAAATATTGTAAAATCACGCCGGGACAGCTGGACATTCCGGAAACGGAAATGGTATAATAACGCCGGAACCTGTACAAGGTGCGCCACGATATTGATAACAGGAGGGCTGCTGTATGTTACCCAAAACCTTTTATGAAGAGAACCGCCGCCAGCTGCTGGAGACGCTGCCGGAGAACAGCGTCGCGGTGGTGTTTGCCGGACACGCGCCCCGGCAGAGCGCCGATGCCTATTATCCCTTCTTTGCCAACCGCAATTTCCTGTACCTGACCGGCATGGAGGAGAACCTCGTCTATCTGGCGGTCAAGCGCGGCGGCGCGGTGGAGGAGGCCATCTATTTGCAGCAGGAGGATCCCATGCAGGAGCGGTGGTTCGGCCGCCGGATCCACGCGGCGGACGTGCCGGAGCGCTATGGCTTCACCGACTGCCGGTATGTGGAAAGCTTTGAGGATGATTTCGACCGGCTGGCCGCCGACCAGACCCTTGACCGGCTGTGGCTGGACTTCGACCGGGAGTCTCTGGATGAGCAGCCCAATGAGGCACGGCAGTTTGCGGCCCGCGCCGCCGCTGTGTGGCCGTGGCTGCGGCTGGGCGACCTGCGCTCCCGTATGCGGACGCTGCGCACCATCAAAAAGCCCTGCGAGATCGACGCCATGCGCCGCGCCGTGCCCATCACCCGCGCCGGTATCGAAGCCATGATGACCGCCTGCCGCCCCGGTATGAGGGAGTATGAGCTGAAGGCGGAGTTCGACTACGCGCTGGCCAAGCGGGGTGTGCTGACCCCGGCCTTCCCGTCCATTATTTGCAGCGGCCAGAATAATTTCTGCATCCATTACTACGACTATACCGGCACTGTGGCCGATGGCGACATGGTGCTGAACGATGTGGGCGCGTGGCAGGACTACGAGTGCAACGACGTGTCCCGCACATGGCCCGCCAACGGCAAATTTACTGAGCGGCAAAAGGCCCTGTACCAGTGCATCTACAACACCTCGGAGCATATGTTCTCCATCATCAAGCCCGGCATGCCCATGCGCTCCATCGACCAGCTGGCCCGCGAGTACTGCTTCGGCCAGCTGAAGGAGCTGGGGATCATCGACGACTTCAAGGATATCCGCAAGATCATGTGGCACGACGGCGCCCACCATATCGGCTTCGACGTCCACGACGTGATCGATTACAGCCGTCTCACCGAGGCGGGCATGGTGTTCTGCGTGGACGTGGGTGTTTACTACGAGCCGTGGGGCATCGGCTTCCGGCTGGAGGACAACTGCCTTGTCACCGAGACAGGCTGCGAGAACCTGACCGCTTCCATCCCCCGCACCGTGGAGGAGATCGAGGCCTTTATGGCCGCCCGCTGAGGATCACATATTAAATAGATAGAAAAGGAGGATGTCCGACGGACATCCTCCTTTTCTTTATGAGAGGGGTAATTGAGAAGACTCAGATCATGCTCAGGCGTTCCACTGGAAGTTCTGCAGATAGTACACGCCCTCCAGCGCGATGGTGCCGGTCTCCAGACCGGTCTTGTGGGCGAACAGCAGCGTGGGGTTGCACAGGACGCAGTACACGGCCTGCTCCTGAACATAGGAGAACAGCTCGTTGTACACGGCCTCGCGCTCGGCCTCGTCCACGGTGGCGACGGCCTTCTGGAACAGCTCCTCCACCTTGGGATCAGACCAGCGGGCGTTGTTGGCCATACCGATGTAATCCTTGGTCAGCGCCAGAGACAGCTGCTGGGTGTCGCCCTGCAGCGCCATGTTCAGGCAGGTCATGCCGAAGTCGCCGTCCATCAGCTTGTCCAGATAGGCGTTGAACTCCAGGATCTCCAGATTGCAGGTCAGGCCCACCTTGGCCAGATCGGACTGGATCACCTGGGCCAGCAGCTTGTAGCTCTCGGCCACGATGAAGGTGCCCAGATCGTAGCCGTCGGCATAGCCGCACTCGGCCAGCAGGGCCTTGGCCTGCTCGGGATCATAGGTGTACTGCTTCTGGCTGTCGGAATAACCCTCGCGGTCGGGGGTCAGCAGGTTGGAGTTGACCTCGCCCTCACCCTCCAGTACGGCGGTGACCAGGGCTTCGCGGTCGATGGCGTAGTTGATGGCCTGACGGAACTTCACATTGCTGTAAGGTTCCTTCTCGGTGTTCATGGCGATGAAGTAGAAAGCGGTCTGCTCGGCGGTGGTGATCTCCACATTGGCCGCGCTCTGCAGGGTGGACAGCACGGAAGCGTCCACCTCGGCGAAGTCAATACCGCCGGACTGCAGACCGATGGACATGGAGGCCGCGTCGGCAATGACCTTGAAGGTCACGTTCTTGATGGCGGGAGCGCCGCCGTAGTAGTCCTCAAAGGCCTCCAGCACGAAGGAATCGCCCTGATTGTGGCTGACGAACTTGTAGGGGCCGCAGCCGACGGGCTGCTGGGCGAAGGTGCTCTCGTCCACGGACTCATAGTAGGCCTTGCAGCCGATGGGCACGTCCACCACGCTGCGCAGGAAGGGGGCGTACACGGTGGCGGTATACACATTGATGGTGTAGGGATCCACCACTTCCCAGTGATCCATGCCGTCCACCATGGCGCCCTGATACTCAGAGGCTTTGCACAGATCCAGGCTGAAGCCGATATCGTCAGCGGTCAGCTCAGAGCCGTCGTGGAACTTGATGCCCTTGCGCAGATAGAAGGTGTAGCACAGGCCGTCCTCGCTGACCTCCCAGCGCTCGGCGATGCGGGGGATCATGTCGCCGGTGGGATCGTCGGGGTTGTCGATGGCCAGATAGTCGTAGATCTGGTTGACCAGGTTGGTCTCAACGTTCAGGCTGGTGTTCACGGGATGCAGGGTCTCGTAGTCCTGATCGACTGCGATGGTCAGGCTGGTGCCATCGCCGGCAGAGGCGTTATTGCCGCCGTTGCCGCCGCAGGCGACCAGACTCAGTGCCATGGCCAGAGCCAGCACCAGTGCAAGAAACTTTTTCATGGGGTGTCTCCTTTTCATTTTTTATTTTGACGCCATTCCGGCGTGGAGATACGGGAAAACTTGCTCAGAATTTGAATACGCGGTGGGTGTACTTGTCCAGCAGGTCGATACCGGCGGTCACGTCATCCTTGGCGATGACGGAGCACTTGCTGTGGGGATAGCGGTCCACCACGGCGATACCGGCCACCCGGACGCCGTCGCCGGACTGGTTCATGGAGCTGGCATCGGTGCCGCCGCGATCCATCACGCCCCGCTGATAGCGGATGCCGTTCTCCTCGCAGCAGGCCAGCATCTCGTTGACCAGATCCTCGTCCAGCATGGCGCTGGGGTCGCCCAGCGTGACGCTGATGCCCTCGCCCACGGCGTTGCAGCCCTCCAGATCGCAGGGATAGGCATGGTCGGGGGTCACGTCCACGCTGATGCCGATGTCGGGGCGGATCTGATGGGCGGCGGTAACGGCGCCGCGGCAGCCCACCTCCTCCTGCACGGAGAAGACGTAGTACACATCGTTGGGGCACTCGCCCTTGTTCCGCTTCAAGGCCTCCAGCAGCATGAAGCAGCCCACCCGGTCGTCGAAGGTCTTGGCGCTGATGCGGCCGTTCTGCAGCTCGTACCACGGGCCCACAAAACCGGCGTAATCGCCCACCTTGACGTACTTCTCGGTGTCCTCCTTGCTGGTGCAGCCGATGTCGATGTACAGCTTGCCGCTGTCGTTCTTGGCATCCTCGATCTTGCCGTCGCAGCCCACCACGCCGATGGTGCCGTTCTGGAACACCACCTGATCGTTATACAGGGCGGAGGTCCAGACCCAGCCCACATGGCATACCTTGATGCGGCCGTCGGACTCGATCTTCTTCACCTGAAGGCCGATCTCGTCCATATGGGCGGAGAGCATGATCTTCTTGCTGTCGGGGCCGCCCTTACCGTGCTTGACGGCGATGATGTTGCCGATGTTGTCCACATAGGCGTTGTCCACATGGCCCTCCAGCTCGCGCAGCACGATGGCCCGCACGGCCTTTTCCCGGCCTGCCACGCCCCATGCCTGGGTCAGCTCCTTCAGCAGCTCAAAATTTGCCATACGCTTAGTTCTCCTTTCTGTTTTTCAGCAGACTGGCCTTCTCCACCCAGCGGGTCTGGTTCATCAGCGGATGGTGCAGGCTGATGGCGCCGGTGGGGCACTCCATCACGCAGCAGCCGCAGTACCAGCACTCGTCGGGATAGGACACCACGGGATGGCTGCCCTTTTCGCCGGGGGTCATCACGTCGATCATGCACGCCTCCATGCAGCGGTTGCAGCCGATGCACTTCTCCGCGTCGAACCGCAGCGGCGTGGCAGGCGGCGTCTGACGGAAGCCAAATTCCTTGATCTCTTTCATGCCTGCGCCTCCTTTGCCATTTCTGCCATATAGTCCTGATTGTGCTTCTCGTAATTTTCCTTGATATTACCGGCGTAGTCAAGCGGCACCTCGCGGGCCACGACCTTTTCGCCGTCGTTGTGGATGCAGATGAAGGGAGCCATGGCCTTGCCGTCGTCGTCGGTGCGGTAGAACTCCAGCTTGGGGCAGGTCTGGTGGCGGGCCAGGCAGGCTTGCAGGATGATCTGGGCCACCGTCAGGATGTCGAACACCTCCAGCAGACGCATCAGCTCGTGGGGGTTGGCGGCATAGGTGTGGGGCACGATCTCCTTTTCATAGCGCTCCAGCAGCTCTACACCGGACAGCAGCAGCTCGTCCCGCTTCTGCTCGCCGCAGTAGTTCTGCATGGCCTTGGCGATGGCCTCGTTCAGCTCCTTCCAGCTGACGCCGTTGATGGGGTCGCCGCCCAGCGGCGCGTAAACGCGCTCCATCTCGTTTGCGATCTGGGTCTCGCAGGGAGCGATGATACCCTCCTGCTTGGCAGCGTAGGCCGCGGCCTTACGTCCGGCGTAAGCGCCGGTGGAGGCGGCATGGCCGAAGCAGTTGGAGGAGAACAGGGAGTCGCCCGCCACGAACAGGCCGGGGATGTTGGTCATCAGATCCCAGTCGTTCATGAAGCCGCCGGGCATGCCGAACAGCTGGCGCTCCTGAGGCAGGAACTCGGCGCTGGTCCAGCCCACGCCGTAGCACTGCAGCACGTCCTTGGTGGGATCGAAGCCCGCCTCGGTGAAGTTCTTGTATACGGGCACATTGGTCTTGCCCTCCTGGCCAACCATCATACCCCAAATAACCTTCCGCTCCAGCTCCGGCATGTTGGACAGATCAGCGTAGAAGGGCAGCTTGTAGCCCATCTCCTTCAGCTTGTCATAGGGCAGGGTCTCCGGGCCGTCGTAGGCGTACTTGGCCTGCTCGATGTTGCCGCCCTTCAGGAAATAGTGCTGACCCTTGGCAGGCTGGAAGCGCTGGGCCACATTGGTCAGGATGTTGCCGTCACGGTCGGCGTAGGGGATCTCCTTGCCCTCGGCGTCGATGAGGGAGGCGGGATACCAGGTGTTGTGGTTGTTGCCCGCGGAATAGGGCGGGAAGGAGCGTCCGGCGGAGGAAAACTCAGCCCGGACGGATTTTTCCATCATGTTGAACTCCGCACCGGCACGCCAGCCCATGGCGTGGCCGTCGCCGATGGTGCACATGGGGCGGAACTCGCACAGGCCGGGATAGGCGGCGGAGAACAGCCACACGCGGGCGGGACGGCTCATGGTGATGATGGCCGCCTTGCAGGAGAACACATAGAACTCGCCGGTGCGGGTGTGAACGCCGGTAGCGCCCACGCACTTGGCACCGTTCTTGCCGCCCTCGGTCAGCAGGGAGGTGACCATGACACGATCCACGATCTTCACGCCCAGACGGCGGCACTCCTTCTCCATAGCGGGCTTGAAGGTGGTGCCCCAGATGCGGATGGTGAACTTGTTCTTATAGTCATAGGCGAACATCAGCTTGGTCTTTTCATCCCGGAAGTCCGCGCCCTTGAACTCGTCCTCGGTATCCCGGATCTTGCCGCCCATCTTCTCAATCTCCTGCAGGTGATCCCAGCCCTCGCGGCATTCTATATAATGAGAGATGCCGTTGTTGTAGCCGTCGTTGTCGTCCAGCATGGCCTGCACCAGATCCTCCGGAGAGACACCGGAGCAGGGGTTGGTGGCGGCGCTTTCCCAGTGGTCGCAGCCGCTGCCGCCTGCGCCGGAACGCTTGGTGGCGCCCTTTTCCACCAGGATCACGCTCTGGCCGCGTTTGGCGGCGTTGATGGCGGCCATGCATCCGGCAATGCCGCCGCCCAGCACGATCACATCCGCCTCCATGCGGTTGACTTGGCTCACCTTGGCAGGATAGGGCCATTTCATTTCGCTCATGCTTCATCCTCCTATATACATTATTACGATTACACAGACCGAAAAAAGGGAAACATCGACTAAAAATCAGGGGTGTTCCTTCTCTTCGACTACATATTATCAAATCTTTCGGTATTTTGCAATATTTTTTCGAGAGATTTTATAAAATTATTGACATTTTTGCAAAACGAAAGTAAAATGACCTTAACACCCCGGAGCCACGCTCCGCAGATAACAGGGAGGAGATCGTATGTACAAATACGTTATCAAGCGGATCCTGTTGACCATACCGGTTCTGCTTGGCGCCATTTTTCTGGTGTACGCCATCATGTACCTGACGCCGGGTACCCCCGCCGAGCTGATCCTTGGCATCACCGCCAAGCCGGAGGACATCGCCGCGCTGAACCACAAGCTGGGCGCGGATCTGCCGTTCTTCGAGCAGTTCTTCAATTACCTGAAGGGCATCGTCCTGCACTTCGACTTCGGAACCTCGTACCGCAACGGCGAGCCGGTGTTCCAGTCCATCATGTCCCGCTTCCCCTGCACACTGACGCTGGCCATCACCTCCACCATTCTGGGTGTGGGTCTGGGCGTGGTGCTGGGCATTGTCTCCGCCGTGAAGCAGTATTCATGGCTGGATAACGTGCTGACCACGCTGGCCATGTTCTTCTCCGCCATGCCCGGCTTCTGGCTGGGCCTGATGCTGATGATCCTTTTCGCCCTGAAGCTGGGCTGGCTCCCCTTCAGCGGCATCGACAGCTGGACCGGCTACATCCTGCCCACCATCACGCTGGCACTGGGCAGCGCCGCCAGCGATATGCGTCTGACCCGCTCCACCATGCTGGAAACGATACGTCAGGACTACATCCGCACCGCCCGCAGCAAGGGCGTGCCGGAAAAGGTCGTCATCTGGAAGCACGCCCTGCGCAACGCCCTGCTGCCGGTGATCACCTCCATGGGCATGAGCTTCGGCGCCTCTCTGGGCGGCGCCGTTATCTGCGAGACGGTGTTCGGCATGCCGGGCATCGGTATGCTGATCGTTAAATCCATCCGGCAGAAGGACACCCCTGTGGTGCTGGCGGCCACACTGTTTCTGGCTGCGCTGTTCTGTATCGTAATGCTCGTCGTCGATATCCTCTACGCCTATATCGACCCGCGCATCAAGGCACTGTATAAGTCCTGACGGCGGAAAGGAGAGCACACTGATGAACGAGAAAAAAGTGATCAAAAAGAGCAAGAAAAACAGTCAGGCCAAAGAGATCTGGCGGCGCTTCCGCAAGAGCAAGACCGCCATGCTGGGCCTTGTACTGCTGATCTTCGTGGTGGGCATCGCCATCTTTGCCGATGTGATCGTTCCCTATGAAAACGCCATCGCGCAGGATATCCCCAACCGCCTGCAGGGCCCCAGCGCGGCCCACTGGTTCGGCACCGATGAAGCGGGCCGCGACCTGTTCGCCCGCATCATCCACGGCTCCCGCTACTCGCTGGCCATCGGCATCATCACCACCATCGTGTCCATGGTCATCGGCGGCCTGCTGGGCGCCGTGGCCGCCTACTACGGCGGCTGGGTGGACAACGTCATCATGCGCATCACCGATGTCATCATGACCGTGCCGCCCATCCTGCTGAGCCTTGCCGTTGTGGCGGCGCTGGGCGCCAACCTCCGCAACCTGCTGATCGCCATTACCGTGTCCTGCGTCCCCGGCATCATCCGTATGGTGCGCTCGGTGGTGCTGGGCGTGGTGGAGGAGGACTATATCGAGGCCGCCCGCTCCTACGGCACCAGCGACATGCGCATCATCCTGAAATACGTCATCCCCAATGCGCTGGGCCCCATCATCGTGACCGCCACCATGAACGTGGCCACCATGATCCTGTCCGCCTCCGGCCTGAGCTTTCTGGGCATGGGCGTGCAGCCGCCCGCTCCCGAATGGGGCGCGCTGCTGTCTGACGCCGAGACCTATATGTTCTCCGCGCCCCATCTGCTGTACATCCCCGGCCTGTTCATCGTCATCGCGGCGCTGAGCTTCAATCTGGCCGGTGACGGCCTGCGTGACGCACTGGATCCCAAGCTGAAGGATTAAGGGAGGGACGAATCATGAGTGAAGCTTTATTGAAGATCAAAGACCTGCAGATTGACTACCGAACCGATCTGGAAACGGTACATGCCGTCAACGGCATTTCCCTGACGTTGGACAAGGGCGAGACGCTGGGACTGGTGGGCGAGACCGGCGCGGGCAAGACCACCACGGCCCTGTCCATTCTGGGCCTGCTGCCGGAGCGCACCACCCGCACCAACCGCGGCTCCATCTGGTTCGACGGCGAGGATATCCTTGCCATCCGTGACAAGGACGGCACCGCCATCTCCGAGGAGGACTACATTGCCGCCCACACGCCGGAGGCTCCAGAGGGAACGCCGGAAGGCGAGAGCGCGGAATCGCCCGCTGTGGAGCTGCCCGCCCCTACCTATTTGAATAATAAGCAGATGCTGGGCATCCGGGGCGAGAAGATCTCCATGATCTTCCAGGATCCCATGACGGCGCTGAACCCGGTGCTGACGGTGGGCGATCAGATTTTGGAGGCCCTCCAGATGCACAACGAGGGCCATACCCGTGCCGAGCTGGAGGCCCGCGTGGAGGAGGTTCTTGAGATGGTGGGCATCATGCCCAGCCGCAAGAAGGACTATCCCCATCAGTTCTCCGGCGGCATGAAGCAGCGCGTGGTCATCGCCATCGCGCTGGCCTGCAACCCCATGCTGCTGATCGCCGACGAGCCCACCACGGCGCTGGATGTGACCATTCAGGCACAGGTACTGGCCATGATGATGGAGCTGCAGGAGAAGCTGGATACCTCCATGATCATGATCACCCACGATCTGGGCATCGTGGCCCAGACCTGCGACAAGGTGGCCGTCATGTACGCCGGCGAGATCATCGAGTACGGCACAGTGGAGCAGGTGTTCACCGGCGATAAGCATCACCCCTACACGGTGGGCCTGTTCAACTCCATCCCCAACTTGGAGGCCGACGAAAGACGCCTGCACCCCATCGACGGCATGATGCCCGATCCCACCGATCTGCCCCAGGGCTGCTATTTCTCTCCCCGCTGTCCCCACGCCACGGAGCGCTGCCGCCAGTGCCATCCCGAGACCTGCGATGTGGATGGCCTGCACATCAAGTGCTTCCTGTTTGATGAAAAGGAGGAGGTCTGACCATGAACCAGAAGCATCCCCTGATCGAAATGGACAACCTGTGCAAATACTTTCAGATCAACAAGAACGCCACCCTTCACGCGGTGGACGGCATCACCCTGAAGATCAACGAGGGCGAGACGCTGGGCGTGGTGGGCGAGTCCGGCTGCGGCAAGTCCACGCTGGGCCGCACAGTGCTGAAGCTCCACGAGCCGACCAGCGGCCGCATCATCTACGACGGCGAGGACATCACCCATTACAAGGCCAAGAAGCTGGCCAAGATCCGCCGCGACATGCAGATGATATTCCAGGATCCCTACGCCAGCTTGAACCCCCGCATGAGCGTGCAGGAGCTGATCGCCGAGCCGCTGATCGTGGCGGGCATCTATAAGACCAGCAGCGAGGTGTACGAAAAGGTGGCCGAGCTGATGGACACCGTCGGTCTGGCGGAGCGCCTGTCCGGCGCTTATCCCCACGAACTGGACGGCGGCCGCCGCCAGCGTATCGGCGTGGCCCGCGCCCTGTCCCTGAATCCTCGGTTCATCGTCTGCGACGAGCCGGTATCCGCGCTGGATGTGTCCATCCAAGCCCAGATCCTGAACCTGCTGATGGACTTGCAGGAAGAGCGGAACCTGACCTATATGTTCATCACCCACGACCTGTCGGTGGTGCGCCATATCTCCAACCAGATCGCCGTCATGTATCTGGGCAAGTGCGTGGAGTACTGCGAGTCCAAGCACCTGTTCGTTGATCCGCTGCACCCCTACACCAAGGCGCTGCTGTCGGCCATCCCCGTGCCCAGCATCTCCATGCGCAACAAAAAGCCCCAGCTGATCCGGGGCGAGGTCACCAACCCCATCAATCCCAAACCCGGCTGCCGCTTCGCCGCCCGCTGCCCCTTCGCCACGGAGGAGTGCACGCAGGGTGACATCCCCTTCGAGGAAGTGGAGCCCGGACATTTCGTGGCCTGCCTGAAGGCCAAGACCCTGTAATAACGAAAGGACGATCATGGAACTGGAAAAGCAAGTACAGGAGCTGCGTGATTATCAGAAGAGGCTCCACGCCTATGCCCACGTCGCCAATCTGCTGACGTATGACGCCAATACCTCCATGCCCGGCGGCGGCTCCGACGCCACCGGCGACACCATGGAGCTGATTGCCGGTGAGATCCACAGCATGAGCGTGGATCCCCGCATCGGACAGCTGCTCTCCGATCTGTATGAGCGCCGGGATGAACTGGACTTCCAGACCCGCCGCGAGGTGGAGGAGCTGCGGGAGCAGCGGGAAAAGCAGGAAAAAGTCCCCAAGGAGGCCGTTATGGCGGCAGAGAAGGCCGCCAACGCCGGCCGCCACTACTGGCAGTTGGCCAAGGCGCAGAGCGATTTCTCTATCTTCAAGCCGTATCTGGCCAACATGGTGGAGATCCGCCGCCAGTACGCCAACTATATCCGCCCCGGCGCGGATGTCTATGACACCCTGCTGAACGAGTTCGAGAAGGGCTGCACCCAGGCCATGCTGGATCCCTTCTTTGACCTGATGGGGGAGAAGCTGACACCGGTGCTCCACGCCATCATTCAGAAGGGCGTTCAGCCGGAGATGGGCTTCCTGAACAACACCTTCCCCATTCCGCAGCAGAAGGAGCTGTCCGGCTATCTGATGGATGTGATGGGCATTGACAAGTCCCATTGTGTCCTGCGGGAGTCAGAGCATCCCTTCACGGTGGAGTTCTCCCGTGACGATGTCCGCATCACCACCAAGTATTTCGAGGACGATCTGCTGAGCAACCTGTTCTCCGTCGTCCACGAGAGCGGCCATGCCATGTATGAGCTGGGCGTCGCGCCGGAGCTGCTGCACTCCTGTATGGGCCACGGCGCTACCACCGCCATTCACGAGGGCCAGTCCCGCCTGTGGGAGAACTATATCGCCCGCAGCCGCGCCTTCTGCGACCTGATCTTCCCGGAGGTGTGCCGCCTGTTCCCGGAGCAGATGGCATCCGTCACGCCGGAGATGTTCTACCGGGCCGTCAATGTGGCCCGTCCCAGCCTGATCCGCACCGATGCCGACGAGCTGACCTACCCCTTCCATGTGCTGGTGCGCTACGAACTGGAAAAGGCGCTGTTCCGCAATGAGCTGACGGTGGATGACCTGCCCGCCGCGTGGAACGAGCTGTACAAGAAGTATTTGGGCGTTGATGTGCCCGACGACGCCCACGGCGTTCTTCAGGATATGCACTGGGCCGACGGCACCTTCGGCTACTTCCCCAGCTACGCGCTGGGCACCGCCTATTCCGCCCAGTTCATGGCGGCGCTGGAGCGGGAGCTGGATGTGAACGCCTGCATCGCCCGGGGCGACCTGTCCCCGGTGAAGCAGTGGCTGACGGAGAAGATCTACCGCCACGGCATGCTGCTGACGGCGGACGAGCTGCTGCGGGGCGCCACCGGCGAACCCTTTGCGCCCCACTACTATGTGGATTACCTGACGGAGAAATATACCGGACTGTATGGAGTAAGCGTATGATCGAAGCATTGAAGGGCCTGCTGGCCATCGAATCCGTGGCCGATCACGGCAAGGACGGCTATCCCTACGGCCCAGGCCCGGCCAAAGCGCTGGAGTATACGCTGGCGTTGTGCGAAAAGCTGGGCTTCCGCGTGAAGAACGCCGATGGAAAATACGGCTATGCCGAGGTGGGGCAGGGCGACGAGATCATCGGTGTCCTGAGCCATCTGGACGTGGTGCCCGCCGGTAAGGGCTGGGACTATCCTCCCTACGCCGGAACGGTGGCGGACGGCCGCCTTTATGGCCGCGGCACGCTGGACGACAAAGGCCCGGCCATCATCAGCATCTACGCCGTCAAGGATCTGGCGGACGCCTACGCTGCCGCCGGTAAGGAGATGCCCCGCCGCATCCGGCTGATCTTCGGCCAGACGGAGGAAAACGGCGACTGGTACGACATGGAGGCCTATGTGGCCAACGAGGAGCCGGTCACCTGCGGCATCACCCCCGACGGCGATTTTCCCGCCATCTACTGTGAGAAGGGCATCGTCGTGGTGACGCTCACCATGCCCCTGGAGGGCAGCGGCATCCTCAGCGCCCACGGCGGTAGCGCTCCCAACATCGTGCCGGATGAGTGCGTGGTGGAGACCGTCTCCGGCACCCACAGCGCCGAGGGCAAGCCCGCCCACGGCAGCGCTCCGTGGAACGGAGAAAACGCCATCGACAAGGTGCTGACCCACCTGTCCCAGACCGAGGGCGGCAAATTTGCCGATGCCTATACGGCCCTGTTCGGCGGCGATGTGTACGGCAAGCGTCTGGGCCTGAACATGGGATCCCCCGACAGCGGCCCCTTGTCCCTGAACGTGGGTATGCTGCGGGTGGAGAACGGAGAGCTCCGCCTGACGGTGGACATCCGCCATCCGGAGACCATCGACGGTCAGGCGGTGCTGGATACCCTGCGCACCGCAGCGGAGACCTACGGCTTCACCATGCTGCCCGCCAGCCCGCTGCGCCCGGTGTATCTGGATAAGAACGGCCCGGTCATGACCCGCCTGCTGGACGCCTACCGTCAGGAGACCGGCGACATGTCTCAGCCCCTGGCTATCGGCGGCGGCACCTATGCCCGCGCCATGGACAACATCATCGCCTTCGGCCCCAACTTTCCCGGCGAGGAGTGCCGTGAGCATGAGGGCAACGAGTACATCACACTGGCCAACATGGAGCGGCTGCGCCGCATCTATCGAAACGCCCTGCAAAATCTGTTGGAAATGTAAATATACAGAAAGCGGTACATCCTGTGGGATGTGCCGCTTTCGTTATGCGTTATGCGTTTTTCGGTTTCGTCAGCAGCAGTGCCAGCGCCGCCGCCAGCAGACCGCCCAGCGTCTTGGTCAGCAGCAGGGGTGTCAGCATAGTGGGCTCCGCGTTCAGCGTAAAGCCCAGATGGGACGCCAGCGTGGACGCGCCGCACACCAGAAACGCGGCGTTCATGGCCCGCCCCCGTGGATCCATATCCTTCAGCATAGCCAGTGCCGGCGTCACGCTGACAAAGCCGATCAGCAGTCCGGTCAGACTGCTGTCCGCCAGTCCGGCCCTCCGGCCCAGCGCCTGTAGGGGACGCCGCAGCGCCCGCCGCAGCAGCTCCGCCGCCGGAAGGCTGCCCAGCAGCACCACGCCAATGCCGGACACCACCTTCATGGCATCCTCGATGGGGGCCAGTCCCGGCAGCAGCACCGTACCGGAGATGTACTGCACCGCGCCCAGTACCAGCCCGATGATGCTCAGCCACCGGATGATCCGGGCAAACCAGGAAAAGCCCACCAGCGTCTGCCGGGGCTGGAACCGCAGCCCCGCCATCAGCAGGATGGCCAGCAGCAGTACCGGCAGCGTCTGGAGCAGCAGCGGCAGAAACGCCATGCCGCTGCATAGACCGCCAACCATCAGCGCCGCCGGAAGCACCGCCAGCCCGATCAACAACCCCCGGAAAAAGTCGGTAGCTTCCTCATTTTTCACCATGCCGATACCCAGAGGGATGGTAAAGGAAACAGTACAGCCCAGTGTCGCCGCCGCCAGTATCCCCGCATAGCGCCCTACAGCGGCATCCGCCGCCAGTGCCGCCGCCATCTGATAGCCGCCCATGTCAATGGCCAGAATACCGCCCAGCATGGCCGGGTCAAGCCCCAGCCGGAGCCACAGCGGCGCCACCGTGCCCTCCAGCGCACCGGAGAGCTGCGGGGCCAGACACAGGATGCCCGCCATGGACAGGGCCGTGGGGCCGAGAAGCTGAAAGCCCTCCTCGAACCGTTCGCCCAGCTTGAAGCGGTTACCAAACAGCAGATCCAGCCCGCCCAGCGCCGCACCGCCCGCCAATATCCATAAGATCACACGTTCCATCCCGTCCGGCTCCTTCATTCTGCCTGCATCGGCAGCTTTTTGTTCTCATTGGTTATTATACCGTACCACGCAGTAAAACGCAAATCCTGCCGTCCGCTTTTCGTTTGCGATAACTGCCGGCGCCTTCCCCTTGCAAAAGCGCGGGCGGCACAGTATAATTTAAGTACCAAATACACTTTTAGCGGGCACGTATCAGGCCCTGCGAATACAAATAAGGAGGAAACGACCATGACAAGAGCTTATGAGCGACTGCTGCGGTACGCGGCCATCGATACAGGCAGCGATGAGACGTCAGAGGTGACACCGTCGTCGGCCGGGCAGCTGGTGCTGGCGAAGAAGCTGGCGGAGGAGCTTCGTGAATTGGGCGTGTCGGACGTATATGTGGACGAGCACGCCTACGTCTATGGCAGGATCCCCGCCACCGCCGGGTATGAGACCCGCTGCTGCGTGGGATTCATCGCGCATCTGGACACCAGTACGGACGCCTGCCACGGCGCGGCAAAGCCGCAGGTCATTGAAAACTATGACGGCGGCAGCATCACACTGGGAAGCAGCGGCCTGAAGCTTACGCCGGAAAGCTTTCCCCATCTGACCACCCTGAAGGGCAAGACCCTGCTTACCACCGATGGCACGACGGTGCTGGGCGCGGACGACAAGGCAGGCGTCGCGGAGATCATGACCATGTGCCAGCGCATTCTTACCGGCGATATGCCCCACGGCACGGTCTGCGTCTGCTTCACGCCGGACGAGGAGATCGGCCACGGCGCGGCCCTGCTGGAGCTGGAGCGCTTCGGCGCGGAGCTGGCCTATACGGTGGACGGCTCTGTGCCCAACGAGATCGAGTACGAGACGTTTAACGCCGCGCGGGCCAAATGGCAGATCCACGGCGTGTCCGTCCATCCGGGAGAGGGTAAGGACACCATGGTCAACGCCGCGCTGGTGGCCATGGAGATCAACGGCATGCTGCCGCAAGACGAGACACCCCGTGAGACGGAGGGCCGTCAAGGCTTTTACCACCTGATACAGGTGGAGGGCTCAGTGGCCTCGGCCATGCTGGACTACATCATCCGCGACCACGACGCCGCAGGCTTCGCGGCGCGAAAGCGGCGGATGGCGGACATCGAAGCGGCCATCAACGCCAAATACGGCGCAGGGACAGCCGTGCTGACGGTACAGGATCAGTACCGCAACATGGCGGAGATCGTCCAGCAGTACCCGCAGGTGCTGGACAATGCCCGGAAGGCCATCCAAAGCGTGGGCTGCACCCCCGTTTCCAACCCCGTCCGCGGCGGAACAGACGGCGCACAGCTGTCCTTCCGCGGACTGCCGTGCCCCAATCTGGGCACCGGCGGCTACGCCTTCCACGGGCCGTATGAGTACGCGGTGGCGGAGGAGATGGACCAGATGGTGGATATCCTGACGGCCATTGTAAAAGCATACAGCACAGACGAATAAGCGTGGCTCATATACGAAAAGCAAGCCCTCCGGCGTAAGCTGAAGGGCTTGCTTTTTGTCATCGGCGCGGCAGCAAAAATCGCACCCGGTCACAGGGCGGTGTGACCGGGTGCGATCCGAGGGGAGGATGCCCTCATTATGGAAAAGATTGGGTACAGATAGGGGGATTATCTGACTCTCAGCCGGGGATAGCGGCGTCGCAGTGCCGCTAGCTCCGCACTGTCATCGCCCAGTGAAAGGGCCTGGTCGATGTTGGCCACTTCCGCGTCGGACATGGGATGGTCGCCCTTGGCGCCGCAGGAGACGCAATAGTAGCGTCCGCTCCGGTACACCACATTGCTGCTGCCGCACAGGGCACAGCGAATGGTTTTTGCAGGCGCGGCCATGTTTCTTGTCCTCCGTTTCGTAAGCTGCATATAGAATAGCACGGAAATTCGCATTTGTAAAACGCATCTTTGCTATTGATTTCATGAGCGGTCGTCATGTATAATGGAGGTGATATCCAACGACGAGGTGATTGCCATGAGCATTTCCAAATATCAGGTGTTTTTGAAGGTGGTGTCCTGCGGCACCTTTACCAAGGCGGCGGAGGCGCTGAACTTCACCCAGTCCGGTATCAGCCACGCCATCACGTCGCTGGAGAGCGAGCTGGGCATCACGCTCCTCAGCCGCAACCGGGGCGGCGTAGTGCTGACGGCGGATGGCCGGGCCGTGCTGCCCAAGATCGAGAAGCTGTGCGCCGCCCACCATGCCCTCATGCAGACGGTGGAGGGCTTGAAGGACATGGACAGCGGCCTTGTGAAGATCGCCACCTTTTCCAGTGTGTCGGCCCAGTGGCTGCCCCGTATTCTGAAAAGCTTCGGCAAGCTGTACCCCAACATCGAGTTCGAGGTGGTCACCGGCGACTTCTACGACCAGATCGAGAACTGGATCGTCACCGGTGCGGTGGATTGCGGCTTCCTGCGGCTGCCGTCGGTGAAGCGCCTGCAGACCTACGCCCTGCACCGGGACGAATTGCAGGTCATCGTCCCCTGTGACCATCCTTACGCGGACAGCGATCCCTTCCCCAGGGAGCTGCTGGCGTCGGAGCCGTTCATCCAACTGGAGGAGGGGGACGACTATGAGATCATGGCGGCCTTTGATGAAATGGGCATCCGGCCCCATGTGAAGTATGTGGCACGGGAGGACCGGACGATCCTTTCCATGGTGTCGGAGGGGCTGGGCATCAGCCTGCTGCCGGAGCTGATGGTGCGCCACAGCCCCGCGCCTGTCACCGCCTGCCGCCCGCCCATGACCTTCCACCGTACCATCGGCATCGGCGTGAAAGACGAGAAGGCCCTGTCCAACTCCACCCGGCTTTTCGTGGAGTATGTACGGACGTGGGTGGCGGAAAACGGGGATAAGTGAGACGCGCGGACACCGCGCAAAAAAGCGCCTGATCTCTTGCGAGATCAGGCGCTTTTTATCATTTCTTGTTGGAACGCAGCACCACGGGGATATCCAGCGTCTGATCGTCCCGCAGGACGGTCAGCACGATGGTGTCGCCGATGGCGTGCTGGCGGCGAATGGCCATCAGGTCGGCGGTGACGGATATATCCTGTCCGTCCACGGCCAGAATAATGTCTCCGGCCTCTATACCGGCCTCGTCAGAGGCGGAGCCCGCGGTGACGCTGTCCACGATCACCATGCTGGTGCCGTCCTCCAGTACGCCGGTATAGACCATGATGCCCAGCGTGGGCGTGCCGTGGAACTTGCCGTTGGCAATGATGTCGTTGATGACGAAGCTGGCGCTGGAGATGGGCAGAGCAAAGCCCAAGCCCTCCACCGTAGCCTCGTCCGGCGCGCCGGTGCCGCTCATTTTCAAGGTATTGATGCCGATGACCTGCCCGTAGCGATTGATAAGCGGGCCGCCGGAGTTGCCGTTATTCAGGGCGGCGGTGGTTTGCAGCACGTTCAGGGTGCGGCCCTCCAGCTCCACGTCACGGTTGATGGCGGAGATGATGCCCTCCGTCAGCGTGCCCCGCAGCTCGATGCCCAGCGGGTTGCCGATGGCGTAGACCTGATCGCCTACCACCGCAAGGTCGCTGTTGCCGAACTCGGCCGCCGGCAGATCCTGCGCGTTCTCCATTTTCAGCACCGCCAGATCCTCGTCGGCGTCATAGCCCACCAGCAGCGCGTCGTACTGCACGCCGCTGGCAAGCACCACCCAGCAGGATTCGCCACCGGAGATCACGTGGGCGTTGGTGATGACATAGCCGTCGGCGGTCATAATGACGCCGGTGCCCACCGAGGCGCTGTCGCCCAGCTCGGCCACCACCAGCACGGTGGCGGGGTTCACCTTGGCATAGACCTCCTGCGCTGTCAGCTCCGGGCCGTGATCCGAACTGACAGCAAGCTTCAGCGTGGGATCGTAGTCCGTGAACCGTGGGATGGAGGTAGTGTGGTCGCCGAAAATATCCACGATGCTGCTGGCGTCGTTATCGCCGTCGGCGTTGTAGCCGTCGTCCTCCGGCTGGCTGAAAATGGCAAACAGCACCACGACCACTGCCAGCACGCCCATAATGCCCAGAAAGATCCACAAGCCCAGATGCTTTTTCTTTTTGGGCGGCTGGGGCGCCGCGGGGCGGACGCTTTCCGGCAGGGGCTGGTGATGGATGTAGTAATCCACCACCTCCTTCCCCTGCTGGGGAATATACCAATCCACGACCTCCTGAGGTTCGTTTCTATCTCTCAATTCATCCATATCTCTGGTTACCTTTCCGCGTTGTGAGGCGCCGATAATTGCAGGGTAAAATCAAAGGATGTCAGTCCGTTCTCACTGGTGACGGAGATGTGCTCCTTGTGCTGGGCCAGAATGGTCTTGACTACATACAGGCCCAGACCGTAGCCGTCCTTATCCTCGCTGCGGGACTTGTCGGACTTGTGGAACCGCTCGAACAGCAGGGGGATCTCCTCCGGCGCGATGGTGGCGCCGTGGTTGCGGACGGAGATGATGGCCTTTTCATCGTTGGTGGCCAGCCCCAGATAAAGCGCGGTGTTGGGCGAAGCGAACTTGGTGGCGTTTTCCAGCAGGTTATAGATCACCTGTGTAATGAGATCCCGGTCGCCCTGCACCATAATGGAATCCTCCGGGATATTGGTCTCCACATCCAGCCCCCGGTCGTTGATCTTCTGCTCCATGCTCAAAAGAGCGATACGCATGACCTCGCAGATGTCGAAGTCCTCCTTCTTCATCTCCTTGGACTGGATCTGGGAGATATCCAGCATCCGGCGCACCAGACGGCTCAGGCGGCGGCTCTCGTCGGAGATGATTTGCAGGTAGTGCTTCTCACGCTCCGGCGGGATGGTGCCGTCCAGAATACCGTCGGTATAACCGGCGATGGTGGTCATGGGGGTCTTCAGCTCATGGGACACATTGGCGATGAAGTCCCGGCGCTGCCGCTCCGTCTCCGCCAGCGAATCCGCCATGGCGTTGAAGGACTGGGCCAGCTCGCCGATCTCGTCGCTGCGATCCAGCTCGGGGATGCGCACGTCGAAGTCACCGGCGGCATAGGCACGGGTGGCCTTCACCATGTCGGTGATAGGCTGGATCTGCCGCATGGAGGTGACGGAGCTGGCCAGAAAGGCGATCAGCAGAATGATGGCGGAGGTCATCAGGAACAGTCCGATGAAGGAGCGCCACACCTGCATGATCTCCGACTCGTCCATCACCGCCAGCACGATGCCCAGCAGCTGGCTCTCGGTTCCCCTGACCGGGACGGCCACGGCAAACTTCTTGGCGCTGTATGTGCCGTTGACATTGCTGCGGCCCTGATAGAGGGCCTTCTCGCCCAGAATATCGTCCACGATGTCCTGCGGGATGGTGATGCTGCGGCCCACCAGATCGTTGTCGGTGGTCAGCAGCACGTTGCCCTGGGGCGAGCAGATAAGGAAGTCCACATCCGTCATCCGCGACGCCATGTCCGCCAGCTTCCGCAGAGCGGTACTCTGGTCAACGCTGTCGTCGCCCGCGGCGGTAAAGTAATCGGCGGACACCTGCGCGATCAGCTCGGCACGGGTGCGCATTTCGCCCCGCTTGTCCGCCGTGGTGGTGCCGTAGCTGAGGGTAAAGAAGCTGACGCCCAGCAGCAGCAGGGTCAGCAGCACCATACCGGCCGTCAGCGCGAACTGGTGCCAGTACAGGCTATTGAATTTTCGTTTGAACTGTTCGATCATGACGGCTGCTGCACTTCAAACTTATAGCCTACGCCCCACACAGTTTTTAGCGCCCACTGGTCGGAGACGTTTTCCACCTTCTCCCGCAGACGCTTGATATGCACGTCCACGGTGCGGCTGTCGCCGAAGTAGTCGAAGCCCCAGACCTCGTCCAGCAGCTGGTTGCGGGTATACACCCGGTTGGGGGTCACCGCAAGATGGTACAGCAGCTCCAGCTCTTTGGGCGGGGTGTCCACCTTCTTGCCGTCCACCAGCAGCTCATAGCTGTCCAGATCGATCACCAGCTTGTCAAACACCAGACGCTTGCGGGTGTCGTCGGGGATCTCGCTGCGGCGCAGCACGGCGTTGATGCGGGCCATCAGCTCCTTCATCTCGAAGGGCTTCACCAGATAGTCGTCGGCGCCCATCTCAAGGCCGGTGATGCGGTCGGTGACGTCGCCCTTGGCGGTCAGCATAATGATGGGGGTCTTGCCCTTTTCCCGGATATGGGCGCACACGGCCCAGCCGTCCATCACCGGCAGCATGATGTCCAGCAGCACCATGTCCGGGGCCTTGGCGTCGTACTCCTCCACGGCCTTGCCGCCGTCGTAGGCGATACGCACCTCGAAGCCCTCTTTTTCCAGGTACATGCGAATGAGGTCGGAGATATTGTGGTCGTCCTCCACCACAAGGATGTTGCGTGCCATATATGATAGCCTCCCAATGTATTTCTATACTATATTGCCATTATATCGAAGTTGTGGGACGTTTCCTGAACTTTCTGTAAACTCGCGCAGGAAATAATAGCATAGTATATCACATTTTTCAGCCGTTGTACAGTCCGATCGTCACGCCGGTGTAGTACCACTGCAATATCTCCTGCCATGTTTTTCCCTCCTTGGCCAGTGCGTTGGCCCCGTACTGGCTCATGCCCACGCCGTGGCCGTAGCCGGTGACACGGAAGGTCACGCTGTCGCCGGAGGCCTCCACCGTGAAGGCGGTGCTGCGCAGACCGTACAGGCTCCGCAGCTCCTTACCGGTGACGGACACGCCGCCCACCGTGGCGGAAGCCACCCGTCCCGTGTCCGTCAGCAACACATCCTTGACCCAGCCGCCCGTGTCGCCGGATAGCTTTGCTTCCGGGTACGCCTTGCAGAAGATGGCGCGGAACTCCTCGGCGGTGAAGGTATTGACGCTGTAATAGTTGGGCACGCTGTCGGCGTCCTCCGGGCTTTTCACACTGACAAGATACGGCAGCTCCGCCGCCCACACGTCGCCGCTGGCGGCGGTGGCTCCGGCAGAGGAGGAATGGAACACCGCCATGATGGGCGCGCCCTCGTACAGCACCACCTGTCCGTCGGTATCCGCCACCGCCTGCTGGATCTTGACCTCACACTGGTCGAATTTGTCGCCCCATTTGGCTCTGGCGTCCGCCTCGCTGAGCCACGCCGTACAGCAGGCAGGATCGGTACACACGTCGGCGTCGGGATGGCTGTCCTTGGGCGCGGACGCCATGCGGTAGTAGAGATAGGTGCGCTCCGCCACCGCCTGTGCTTTCAGGGCTTCGGTCTCAAAGGCAGCGGGCATCTCGCCCCGCACCACCCCCGGCAGATACTCCGCCGCCGTCATGGTCTCCACAGCGCTGCCGTTCCACAGCCGCACCGTATGGGCGGCGTCGGAGCCTGAGCCGCTTTCCGGAACGCTCTGCTCCGCTTGCAGCGGCGCGGCGGTGCCGCCGGTGGTGGCCGTCTCCTCCGCCCGCAGCCACGGCGGAAGGAATAGCAGCAGCAACAGCAAAAGTCCCGCTCCAATGGTCTGTCTCATGGTCACACTCCCCTTTCTCAGATCTCCAGTGTAGGGGAACGCCACGGCGAAAACGGAAGAATCCGGAATTATGACAGCCATCAGAAAAACATTTAATACTTTTGTAACAGTTCCTTACGATGATTTTTAACAACCGTCGGGTATCTTAATACTTGCAAGAGACAAAAACTTTTTTCATCAATCTTCCTGCCATAATAAGCCGAGGGCGTTCCGCCTTCGGCTTTATGGTTTTTATCTATTGCTGGCATGAAATAACCGCGCAAAAGCGCGGCGGCATGTGGTCATGCCACCCTACAAAGGTCTGCCGCTGGTGCTGCGTAGGGCGGGGTGACCACACCCCGCCGCAAATTCTGTACAGCGAACACCCCGTTCATCCTCATGTGAGGGTGGACGGGGTGTTGTCTATTTCCGCAGTCCCTTGAAGAACGCCGACAGCACCGCCTGACAGTCCTCCGCCAGGATGCCGCCCACCAACTGGGGGTGGTGGGGAAAGTCCTCCATGAACAGGTTCAGCACGCCGCCGCAGGCCCCACATGGCACGGTCACGGGTGCCGTAGAACACCCGCCGCACCCGCGCGTTCAGGATGGCTCCGGCGCACATGGGGCAGGGCTCCAGCGTCACATACAGGTCGCAGTCCTCCAGCCGCCATGTGCCGAGGGCGGCGTTGGCCTGCGCCATGGCCTCCATCTCCGCGTGGGAGCTGACGGCCTGCTTTTCCTCCCGCTGGTTGCGGCCCCGGCCGATGATCCGGCCGTCCCTGACAATGACGCAGCCCACCGGTACCTCGCCGTGGGCGGCGGCCTCGCGGGCCAGCGCCAGCGCCTGATGCATATAGTCCTCGTGGGTCATGAGCAGCGCTCCTTTTCAAAAAAATTCCGGAATGAGGTTAAACTCCGGCATATTTGTCCAAACTACTCGTACAATATTGGCAGGGGAAGTATCCCCGCCTCGGACGAGGAGGACATATCATGGCAAAAAAGCAGAAGGATACCCAGTGGCCCACCGACAAGGAGCTGCGTCAGGAGCTGGAGCGGATCAACCGCCAGCTGAAGGAGGCCTATGACCGCTTCAACTACGCCTGTGAGCCGGAGCTGGTAGAGGCCAGCATTTTCGAGATCAACGCCCTGAAGGCGAAGTACGATTATTTCCTGCGGTGCGTCAAGGAGCGCTCCGGCATGCCCGTAGGCCGCGGCGCGGCAGTTCCGCTGCCCCGTGAGGCCAGCGTGGCGGCATCCGCAATAAAGGGAGGGAAGGCATGTCGGTCGTAGAAAAGGTATCGTTGGGACTGGTGCTGCTGTTCCTGCTGGTGGCCATCTGGCGGCTGTTCAAAACACCGCTGAAGCTGGCGCTGCGGCTGGCGGTGAATACGGCGTTGGGGTTCGGCGCGGTGTGGGTGCTGAACCTCACCACCGCCTATACGGGGCTGAGTCTGGGCTTGAGCCTGTTCAACGCGCTGGTCATCGCCATACTGGGCGTACCGGGGTTCTGCCTGCTCCTGCTGGTCAAGTGGGTGCTGGGTACATAAAATCGTTTGATACATAGCGGCGGCATGTGGTCATGCCGCCCTACGCATCAGGTATTGGGGACGCCGCCCCCTACAAACATGAACATCGACACACGGCAGGGTCACGCCCTGCCGTTTTTCATCGCTCGTCCTTCGTCAGATCCCACCCGTACAGGGGATACCTCTGCAAACTGCCGAACAGCTTCTGCTTCAGGTCAGGGTATCGCTCCTCCAGCGAGACGATCAGCTCCTTCACCTCCTGACGGCGGCTGTGGCCGTCCATGGGGCAGGGATTGTGGACGATGGGCAGGCCCTCCCGCAGGGCCACACAGCGGATGTCGTCCTCGTGGCAGTACAGCAGGGGGCGGATCTGGGTCACGCCGGTGCGGTCAAGGAACGTCACCGGCTGGAAGCAGCCGATGCGGCCCTCGAAAAGGAGGTTCATCAGCAGCGTCTCCACCGCGTCGTCATAGTGGTGGCCCAGGGCGATCTTGTGAATGCCCCGCTCTGTCAGGGCGGTGTTCAGGCTGCCCCGCCGCAGCTTGGCGCACAGGGAACAGGGATTCTTCTCCTTCCGCTCCTCGAAGATGATCTGGTACACCGGCACCTGTATCCGGGTGTAGGGCACCTCCAGCCTTTCGCACAGCGCCGCCACGCCGGAGAAGTCCATGCCCGGCATGCCCATCTCCATGGTGATGGCCTCTACTGTGAAGGGGATGGGATAGAATTTTTGCAGCCGGGCCAGCGATACCAGCGTCAGCAGACTGTCCTTTCCGCCGCTGACGCCCACGGCGATGCGGTCGCCCGGCTCGATCATATGATAGTCCTCCACGCACCGGCGGACAAGCCCCAGAATATGCTGCATGGCGTATACCTCCAAAAGTGAAATTGCAAACTCCGAAAACAAGAGATATCGTGAGAAAACGAGAGAAAACGCAAGATGTTTTTATCGTAAATCAAAATGCTGTTGACATCCTGACGCGGTTATGCTATAAATATCCTTGCGCGTTTGGCGCGTTTCCTTACGATTTTAGCAAGGGAACACGAAAAAGTAAAGCAAAATACATTATAATAAATTTGGAGGAAAACACCATGTCCACTTTTATGGCAAACAAGGCCAACATCGAGCGCAAGTGGTACGTCGTTGACGCCGCCGGTAAGCCTCTGGGCAAGACCGCTGTCGTCGTGGCCGACCTGCTGCGCGGCAAGGGCAAAGTCACCTATACCCCCCACGCTGACTGCGGCGATAACGTCATCGTTATCAACGCCGGCAAGGCGGTTCTGACCGGCAACAAGCTGGAGCAGAAGTACTATCGCACCCACTCCGGTTGGATCGGCGGTCTGAAGGAGACCAAGTACCGCATCCTGATGCAGGACAAGCCCGAGCTGGCCATGCGCGTGGCCGTCCGCGGCATGATGCCCCGCAACACCGTTACCAAGGACTCCCTGAAGCGCCTGCACGTCTATGCCGGCGACACCCACGAGCATCAGGCACAGAAGCCCGAGCTGGTCAAGTAATTGAAGGAGGAAACGAAGAATGTATCAGTCCAAGAATCCCTACAAGTACGGCACCGGCCGCCGCAAGTCCTCCGTTGCCCGCGTGCATCTGTTTGAGAACGGTTCCGGCAATATCACCATCAACGGCCGCGACATCGAAGAGTATTTCGGTCTGGAGACCCTGAAGATGGTCGTCCGTCAGCCCCTGTCCGCCACCGATACCCTGGGCAAGGTGGACATCGTTGCTACCGTGGAAGGCGGCGGCGTTTCCGGTCAGGCCGGCGCCCTGCGTCACGGCATCAGCCGCGCTCTGCTGCTGGTGAACCCCGAATACCGCGCCGTCCTGAAGAAGGCTGGCTTTCTGACCCGCGATCCTCGTATGAAGGAGCGTAAGAAGTACGGTCTCAAGGCCGCACGCCGCGCTCCCCAGTTCAGCAAGCGCTGATCGGACGCAAATTCACAACTCAAAAGTTCAAAAACCCCGGAAAATCAAGGTTTTCCGGGGTTTTCTCATATCTTTTCGGTTTGATACAGTTTGAGCTTTTTCACAGATTTTGACCGAAGGAAACCTTGGTTCACCCATTTTATATGGGCTAAAAATGGGTGAACCGGGCCAAATGGGTGAGTAAATGGGTGAGTAAATGGGTGAACCGAAGAGGCCTTTCGAAGTGAATTTGCCGAGATTTTTCCGGGTGATTCCCAAGCAAAATTACTCTGCTCGGCTTCTGATATGGTTTGCACTTATTTGATAAAATGTGACTACGAGAAAATGAATCTAAATTCTTTGTCAGGAGGTACGCCAGCATGAAAGAAGGAGTGCTTATATATGATCCCTCAACGGATCGGTTGGATGTTCTGTATGCGGAGGGAAGCCGTTATGGTGGCCTGTACTGCGGCACTGTGATGGAGGCTTTGATAGACAACGAGTGGATGCCTACTCGTATCGAATACGCAGATGACTGGTATCTTGTAGGGATACCGCACGAATCATTATCCCGACTTCACGTAAGAATATAAAATAACCACATACTGCCGGGCAGTCTCTAAGACACAGGGACTGCCCTATTTTTATGCCCAACCGCAGAAAGGAGGAATCCGCCATGCCGAAATGCCTGCTCAAATACCACTGGGTCAAGCTATCCAGAATCCATTTGCCGGTCGGTAAAGGAATCATGGGTTTTTGGGCGAAGCTGGCTTCACGGGCAGCGTTTCGCAAGGGGCAGACCCACTACTGTGGCTATACAAACGATGTAGCGCCCGGAATGTGGTCCGGCGGCGTGGTTGGATTAAAGAGTATTCTGGGCGTTAAAAGCCGCACAGAGGCTCTGGAAATCATGAATACGCTCCAGCGCTTCGGATATATCCGTTATACGCTGGACGAGAAAACAAAGAAGCTGGAATATGCCATCACTGATTGGGTCGTAAAGTGCTCCGGAGCTGAATGCATGAGCGGAGCGGTCTATGCAACCGATGGCTACGGATTTCTTTGCCTTCCCCGCAGCATTACACAGCGGCTTGCGGATGCAGTGCGGCAACAGTATCATCCAACCCAAGGATCCGGATGAAGCGACGGCTGAGATCCTCTATATGTTCTACAACCGTCGCTCCTGCACAGATGAGCCGTTCTCCTCCCGCGTGGACCGGGTCGTTGTGGATAAAACCATGTTCACGCGTATCGTTGGCGCCATGTTTTACCCCGGCGGCTGTTACGCCGTTTACAACACGCGGAATGCCGCGATGAAGTGGAACGGCATGGGAGAATTCAAAGCGCTCCACAGTCTGATGGAGCTTGCCCGCATGAATGCCGGCCTCCAGAGCATCGACTCCGCTATTCTGCTGGGCGAATCCTATGACACGGCGCTGACCACGCTGCTGGAGTCGGAGAAAAACCGGCGTCTGGAGCTTCGGTTCGATGGTATCTATCGGCATATCCACTTCGTGCCCATGAATGCAAACGGCATCCGGCAGCTCAGATTGCTCACCGTCCCAGACTGGAACGAAAAGCTTCTTGACCTGCTGTTTGATCCGGATATCCGATCCTATAACCGGGGATTCATGGAGTATGATGCCAGCATTGGAGACACCTGTATTTTCTCACATCTGGACGGAGACATCGCACGGCTGATCCGCTTTCGTGAGGCACTACAGATGAGCGCGAAGCATTTCGAAGTGCTCTGTTTTGAAGATCAGGCAACTTTTCTAAGAGAGTATCTTGGCCCGCATATTACACTCAAAACCATTGAAACTGCCGCTGTAGAAGCAGAACTGGGAATATAAAGGAGGAATGCATTCTGGATAAAAAACGAACGGCGGCCATTATTGCCGCTTCCATACTGGGTCTGGCCGCCCTGTTTTACTTGGGAGGAATGCTTGGCCAATTGTTGAAAAACTACGAGCTTTGGCTGAGCTCAGGCGGGCTTACCGGGCAGGCGGCCATCGGAGCCGTAGACTGGAATCCGATTGTGTGCATGAGCAGTGCCTTCAGCATCCCGAGGCTCAAAGGCATCGGACTACTGCTGCTGGTCGGAGCCGGTATCACGGCCTATGTGCGCCTCCACGACAAATTCAGTTCCAAGGACTACGACGAACGCGGCTTCACCCGCAGCAAATACGGAACTTACGGCACCGCATCATGGATGAACGACAAGGAATTGAAAGAGATCCTTGAGATTAAACTGCCATCACAGGCAGACGGAATCATTCTGGGCGAAAAGAACAGCAGCGTCGTCTGCTTGCCCAAAGACACCAGACTGAACCGGCACATCGCGGTATTCGGTGCATCCGGCACCAGAAAATCCCGCGGCGTGATCCGACCGGCACTGTTCACCATACTCAAACGCGGAGAGTCGGCGGTCATTACGGATCCAAAGGCGGAGCTCTACAACGATACCGCAGAGCTATTCCGCAGGAATGGGTATGAGGTAAAGGTATTCAACCTGGTAGACCCCCGGCACGGCGACTCATGGAATTGCATGTCCGATCTGAACGGTGACACCCTGCTGGCGCAGGTGCTGACCAATGTCATCATCTCCAACACCAGTGAGGGCAAGGGCGACCATTTCTGGGACAACGGCGAAGCCAACCTGCTGAAAGCGCTGGTGCTCTATATCGATCTGGACAGAAGCCGCAGCCCGGAGACGAAGAATCTGGCAGCCGCCTATCAGCTTCTGACCCAAAACAGCGAACGGCAGCTTACGGCACTTTTTGAGAAGCTGCCGCTGGATCACCCCGCCCGTGCGCCGTTCAATCTGTTCTCGCAGGCCAGCGACACGGTGCGTTCCGGCATTGTTTTGGGGCTTGGCACCCGGCTGCAGGTTTTGCAGAATGAGTCGGTACGGAACATCATCAGCCGCAGCGATATCGATCTGACGGCGCCGGGCAAGCGCAAATGTGCCTATTTCGTCATACTCAGCGACCAGGACGCAACGATGGCATTTCTATCCTCCCTGTTCTTCTCATTCCTGTTCATCAAGCTGGTGCGCTATGCCGACAGCACACCGGAGCTGCGCTGCAAAGTCCCTGTCAACCTCATCTTCGATGAGTTCAATAATGTAGGCAAGCTCGGCGGCGCAGCAGACGGTTCGGATTTTGCCCGCACTCTCAGCGTCATCCGCAGCCGCGCAATTTATGTAATGCTGGCCGTGCAGAGTCTCGGTCAGCTCCAGAACCGGTATCCCAACAACCTCTGGGCAGAAATAATCGGCAACCTGGATGTACAGCTCATGCTTGGCTGTACCGACGAAGTCAGCGCCGAGTATTTCTCCGCGCGAAGCGGCGATATGTCAGTGGAGATCAACTCCACCATGACCGTACGCAAGACCATTGCCGTAGCACAGGTCATCCCCCAGTACCGTCAGACGGAGGGTCAGGGACGCAGGCGGCTACTGACTCCGGACGAGGTGCTGCGTATTCCGAATGAGGAATTGCTGGTGGTCATTCGCGGACACAATGTCCTGAAACTGAAAAAGTTTGATTATACAGATCATCCAATGTCCAGAGAATTGTCCCCCGTCAGCATTTTCGACTACAAGCCTCAGCGCATGGACGCCCCATTCGCTCAGACCGAGATGATAAAGCCCGTTGCTGTACAGGAGACGCGCCCGAATGCATCACCAAAAAGCCCCAAACGCAGAACTCTGTATAGCTCCGCAAAACCGCCGAGCGAGTTTTGAACTCAATATTTTAACTAAAAAATTGACATTTAACTTTAGCGATGTTATAATGCCAAAAGAAAGTTAAATCGGTGGTGAGCAAATGGACTATATCACAAAAATACTGGGCGTGCCGGTGGTACGGACAGAGTGGAAGCAACAGGCATCTCTGCCGTTTTTTTTGAATGAAAAATATACGTTTGAACAAGCGGACATTGGCGGAGTAGCGTGTCTTATTGTGCATCCTGTGGAGGAACTCGATACGATCAATACCCTTAAAAAGCATGTGGCGAGGATGTTTGCAGTAAGCGGGAGACAGATTGTTTTTGAGTTGACGGCCATATCCCGGCAGCGCCGCAAATCGTTCATTGATGCAAAGATAGCGTTTGTTGTGCCGGAAAAACAGGTGTATCTTCCCTTTATCGGAATTTCTCTTACGGAGCGCTGCGACAATGAGGGACTCATGCCGACCGCAGAGAAGCTGCAGCCATCTGCACAGATGATGTTGTTTGCCTACATCCTGAACGGTAACAAACCTATGCCGATGACACCTTTTGCGGAGCGATTCGCCTTTTCCGCAATGACAATCACGCGAGCGGCAAATCAATTGGTAGAGCTCGGACTCCTATATAAGTCTAACTCCGTTGGCGCACAGAAAATGCTCCATACCAAACTCGACACAAAGGAACTGTATCAAAAAGCCCTCCCTTACCTCATCCAGCCTGTCCGGACAACCGTATTCATCGAAAAGAGCGCTGTGACCCGGGATATGTTTCCCGCAGGGCTGAGTGCGCTTTCGGAAATGAGCATGCTCAATCCGCCGACGGTCGAAACATGGGGTACGGTTGGCGGCAAAATTAAGGGATCGGCACAGAAATTGATCGATTCTGAAAAGCAATGCGCCCTGCAGCTCTGGCGCTATGATCCGCGCCGTATCAGTCAGACAGACAAAATCGATGCGTTGTCGTTGGCGGCAAGCTTAGCCGACGACACGGACGAGCGAGTAGAACAGTGTATTGAAGAAATACTGGAAAGGTTGACAGCAAAAACATTCGGAAACACAAAAATGATGTGATTCGGCTCAGTATGCTGTTGACAGAAAATGACACGCTTGCTTTGCCGCAAGCGATCCGCAAAGAGATGCAAGACTTTCTTGCTGCTATGAGTAAAGAACCGATTGATCTCAAGGCACTCGGAATACGGGGATTGTCGAAGGAGGAATTTTTAAAAAGGATTTTTACAGCATATAACCTGAACAAATAAAATACATCACCAGAAAATGGGCGTCTCAGAGATGGGACGCTCTTTTTATATTCAAATAAAAGAAACGGAGGACTGAACAATGGCAACGAAAAAAACAGCAGCGATCCCGGAAGAGGCAATTCTTACGGCCGCGACGGAAGAAAACACCAGCGAACGCTCGTTACACCAGACTGAAACCGAATCTGAAAAAGATGAGGAGCTCAGCATCGAAGGGGCACCTGCAGACTCTGCTCCCGCCGATATCCACCAGACTGATTCTGAGTCTGTGGATTACGAAGGAATTCCGATCGAAGACACCGCACGCAGCATACCGGAAGAGCTGTTACCCCAGACTGAGTTGGATTCCGAAAATCCTGGAGAAATCCCGGCCGGATCCGATGTTATAACTGCACCGGAAGCTCCGGCTTCCCAGACTGTTCCCAATATGGGCGAGAAAACGCCTGAAGAGAGCCCGCCGGCCCGCCGAACCAGAAAACCCAGAGCAAAGAAAAGTGAGTCTGACACAGCGGCGGAAAAACGACCCGAGGATGCATCCAATGGCGTCGATGCTCCGGAGAAGAAGCCCCGCAGACGCGCTTCTGCCAGACCGGTTTTGCCTGTGGTATCCATCGACGAGCGCCCCAGTGTGGAAACGGAGGCTGACAAGGCCCGCAACGACCTGCTTGACCTTGTGGAATCCTTAAAGACCAAGCGTGTTCTGACCGGCACCATTCAGGGCATCGAACGTCCCACAGATCACCCTGCACGTTCTCTTGCAGTCATTTATCATGGCGATATCAAGGTCATCATTCCGGCGGAGGAGGCGGTGGAACCGCCGGAGGATTTCCGGGGCAGACTGCCGGAGGATGTGCTGCACTACATGATCACCAAGCGCCTGGGTGCAGAGGTGGATTACATCGTTAAGGGCATTGATGCAAAAGCGGGCGTTGCCGTCGGCAGCCGACTGGAGGCCATGTCCGCCAAGCGTCGGGAATACTATTTTGGCACAGACCGGGATGGAAATAACCTGCTTTACGAAGGCATCTGTGCGGAGGCACGTGTTGTCTCCGTGATCCGGGCCGGCATCTTTGTGGATCTGTTCGGCCTGGAGGTCTACATCCCTCTTCGGGAGCTGAGCTACCAGCGCATGATCGATGCTCAGGACAGCTTCCAGCCCGGGCAGCGTATCCTGGTCAAGATCCTGAGCATTGACCGCAGCGACCGAAATCACATTCGTGTCAGTGCTTCCATTAAGCAGGCCGGAGAGAACCCCTATGAGAAGGCACTGCGGCGTTACTCTGTGGGCAACCGCTATGTAGGCACAGTCAGTATGGTGGATATGAACGGTGTGTTCGTCTCTCTGGACGGCGGCATCGACTGTCTGTGCAGCTATCCCAAGCGAGGTCGCCCGCCTAGGGGCGCCCGTGTGACGGTACGGATTCTGGGCATCAACAACGAGTCCAACCGAATTTGGGGTGCAATCACGCATATTGCTATCCCGAGATAATCGGAACAGATCGTAATCTGCAAGGAGGTGAACGATTATGCTTGATTACAATCTGACCCGCGAGGAGCAGGTCAGGAGGACGAACTTGGCAAAAAAAGCCCGCAGCATGATTCTGTCCAACATGCATGTCGAGGCGGAGGATGAGACTTCGCTTACGCTGGACTACCGCGGCTACTATATGCAGGTCTCGTTCTCTCCTCTGCATCCGCTGCTGGTCGTATGTTTGGCCAAAGCAATCCGAAACCCGGACGGCATCCGCAAGTGGCAGCTTGCCAACGAGCTGAATCTGCACAGCGTGCTGGGCAGCCACGCCATTAACGAGGCGGTCGGATGCTATTCCTATCGTGCCACACACTGGCTGGATACGGAACTTTCACCCGCACGGTTCTTTGAGATTCTCAACCGTTGTGTTGACGAAGCGGATCGTGGCTTTTTTTGCCTGGCTGGATAGCATCCCGCTGTAATTTTTAAGGCGTATCCGTGTAATTGAAGTAAACCATTACAGGAGGATCCGCTATGAAAAACTTTTTTGCAGCGGCATTGATTTGCTGTGTCCTGCTGTTGTCCGCCTGCGCGGCATCGATGCAGGACGCGCAAGAACCGGATATGTTGCAGCGAGACACTGCAATGTATGAAACAGAACAGGCTCCAGCCGAGCAGCAAGCGTCTGCTCAACCGAAAGACACGGAAAGCGGATGTGAACAACCCACCGATTCCGCTGTGCCGGACGAACCCACAGTCTCCCGACAGCACCTGGATGAAACAACTCACAGCGAAATCCAGGAACCATCCTGCGACGATTCGGCGGACGCTTTACAGCCGTCAAGCCCGTCGGAATCAGCACCAGCCGTACCAGAAAAACCCGTCCCAGCGGAAATGCCGCCGGGCAAAAATCCAATACAACATACGGAGCCAAGCACCGATCAGGATCCTGTGCCGGAGCCGGAATTTTCAGAAGAGACAAAGCCGGCTTTTGACATCGGTGCGTGGGTTGCGTTTGCGCAAGCCTATGGCGCCGATGTTGGCCTGATCTATGATGCAACCGCAACCGCATGCTGGGATAACCCAATCATCGCCAGCGACAGATCGATCTATCTGGAGCGTGACATCAAATCGCGGCTGGATCTGTACGCAGCAGACGGCATCACATATTTCTGCGTTTGGGCGCAGCTAAGAGCAGACGGACGCTACGATCTGTATATCGGCTATGCCTGAACCAACCCATATCACGCGGCGAAAAGCGCATCGGAAACGGTGCGCTTTTTTGCTGCTAAAAAACAGGAGGTAAAGAACCCATGAAACGAAAAAATTTGAAGAAAGTCCTGTCGGTGTTTTTGTCTTTACTCATGTGCCTGACGACGCTCTTGTCTGTCAGCACACCCGTATTCGCAGCAACGACGGTAGACGCCTACATGGTGGATTTCCCACGCGACGGGGACAGCAATTACTCGACGACCGCATGGGGACATTCTGCCGCATCGCTGATGGGCGGTTGGCGGTTCCTCAACAGCAACTACACGACGCTGCACAGCATCGGAACCTACAACGGACAGGTTTCGTACTGCATTGAACCCGGTATCGGGCAATCGGTTGGCGACACTCTTTCTTACAAGGATGAGAACTTTTGGGAGAACTATCCCGACAACCTCAATCCGACCATTTCGCCGGATACCATCAAGGTCCTGCTTGGCCGCATCATGCAGTATGGCTATCAGGGCAACATCTCTACCGCCTGGCGTTCTCAGAATGCATCAGACGCAGATGCGCTCAGCCATGCAATCGCCACGCAGCTGTTGGTTTGGGAGACGGTTGTCGGCGAGCGTGATGCGAGCTTCAACAAGGTAGATCCCTCCGCTTATGGGAAAAGCGCGGTATGGAGCTATGTCCGGGACTCGCATCCGCTTTACAGCCAGATTCGCTCCTATTACAATTCCATGGCCGCCAGCGTGCAGAGCCACGCCGAGATTCCCAGCTTCTGTTCCCGGAGCATGGACAGTTCCAGCAGTTATGAACTCAAATATGACGGCACAAGGTATACCGTGACTTTGACGGATACCAATGGTGTGCTGTCGAACTTCTCGTTTAGTTCTTCGGAATCCGGGATCAATTTTTCTCGGAGCGGCAACCGTCTGACAATCACCTCCGATACGCCGATTGCAGGCGACATCCTTGTGAGTGCCAGCAAGACCAACGGTGTACGCAGCGGCGTGATTGTTTGGACTGATGGAAATAAGGGCGGCGGCATCCAGGATGTCATCACCTACGGCGAGAATGTATCTGACCCAGTCAGCGCCTATCTGCGGCTTGAAATGGAAGCGCTCGGCACTCTGCATCTGGTCAAGACCAGTGAGGACGGCGTTGTCGCCGGCATTTCGTTCACAATCTCCGGTAACGGCATCACCAGGACTGTAACGACAGGCCGCGACGGCACGGTTGATGTGTCCGAACTCATGGCCGGTACTTATACCGTAACGGAAGCGGACAGTGAGCGCTATACGCCCCAGGCTTCCCAGCAGGTCACAATTGTCGGAGGACAAACCTCGACCGTAACTTTTAACAATGTTCTCAAACGCGGCGCATTGGAAGTAACCAAGACTTCGGAAGACGGATTTGTTGAGGGCGTGAAGTTCCACCTGTACGGAAATTCTCTGTCTGGTCTGGCTGTCGATGAGTATGCGGTAACGGATTCCTCCGGAGTAGCGAAGTTCCGCAATGTTTTGATTGGCGGCCCGTATACCATCGAGGAGGTGGATACTGCGATTCGTTATGTTATCCCAGAGTCCCAGACTGTGTCCATCCAGTGGAATCAGGTTGCGGAGCGCAGCTTTGTCAATACCCTCAAAAAGTTCACCGTGTCCGTAACCAAATCGGACGCTGAAACCGGAACCCCTCAGGGCGATGCCACCCTGGCAGGCGCCAAATACGGAATCTATAAGGGCGGAAAACTGATCGATACGTATTATACCGATGCCAATGGTCAGTTTACCAGCAAAGAGTATATCTGCGATACCGACTGGACAATCCGTGAAATGGAGCCGTCGGAAGGATACCTGCTTGACACGGCAGAACATGCCGTTGGCGCAGAGCCTGGTCAGTATACGGTTGAACACAATACAACGGCCAACGCCGTGACAGAAACGGTGATCAAAGGCAGCATTCGTCTGATCAAGCATATTGACGCGGAACTGGAAATCTCCGAGAGTACGCCAGTCCCGCAGATGGAGACCGAAGCGCCTGTGGCCACAGAACAGCCCGTATCAGAGGAATCCACTTATGCAGTAAGCCCGGACACAGAGGCTTTGGAGACTGTGCCGGAAAATGCAGTCCCCGATGCGCCGGTAGATGATGCTGAACCGGAAGCGGAAGAGCCTTCGACATCCAAGCAGGCTGAGCTGGAAACAGAGACTGAGACGGAATCCACTGACACTCCGATGCCCGATCCGGCTGAAACAGAGGCAGTACCGGAACCCGAATTCAATCCCTCCGGCAATGCGGGTATTATTGAGCAGCCGGAGGAAGGCGCGGTGTTCCAGCTTTATCTTTCCGCTGCCGGAAGTTATGATGCCGCAAAGGAGAGCGAGCGCGACCTGCTCATGACGGATGAAAACGGTGTGGCGCTTTCCAAGGATCTGCCTTATGGACGCTATACCGTGCATCAGATCGAAGGTCAGGATGGACAGGCGTTTATCCCGGACTTCACCGTATTCATCAGTTCTGACAGCCACCTGTACTCCTATATCCTGAACAACCAGACCATCACCAGCTTCATTCGCGTGGAAAAGCGCGATGCGGAAACCGGGAAAATCATTCCGGCCGCCGGCATCGGGTTTCAGGTCAAAAATGTGGATACCGGCGAACTGATTTCGCAGACCGTCTACTATCCGACGCCTGTGACCATCTCCACCTTCTACACCGCAGATGACGGAACTTTGATGCTCCCCTGCGAGCTTCCCTACGGCAGCTATGAACTGATTGAGGTGGAAACCTGCCAGGGGTATGTGCTGGACTCCACGCCGGTTCCGTTTGTTGTGGACGGATCGCAGGCTGTTGTTACGGTCACAAAAGCCAACATGGCGCAAAAGGGCGTCATCCGCATCCAGAAAACCGGCGAGATCTTCAGCAGCGTGGTCAATGAGGGCACAATCTTCCAGCCTGTATATAAGAGTGCAGGCCTTGAAGGCGCAGTGTTTGAAATTACCGCTGCGGAGGACATCTACACGCCTGATGGAACCCTGCGTGCAGAAGCCGGAGAAGTCGTTGATACGCTCACCACGCAGTCGGACGGTATGGCCGCCAGCAAAGAGCTCTATCTTGGGAAATATGTGATTACCGAGAAACAGGCACCACACGGAATGACACTCCAGAGCGAACCGCAGACGGTAGAACTGGTCTACGCCGGACAGAAAATCGAACTCACCGAGGTGCAGGCGGGCGTATATAATGAGCGGCAGCGCGTTGAGATTGGTCTGGTGAAATCCATGGAAACAGATAAGCTGTTCGGCATTGGCCAAAGCGATGAGGTTACCCATGTAACATTCGGCCTTTATGCTGCGGAGAAAATCATTGCTGCAGACGGCAGCAACATTCCGCAGGATGGCCTGATTGAGATCGTTTCTTTGGATAAAGACGGAAAGGCAATCTGCACGACCGACCTCCCCCTTGGGAGCTACTATCTGCAGGAACTCTCCACTGACTCCCACTACCAGCTCAGCGACGCGAAGTACCCGGTGGCATTTAATTATGCCGGTCAGGACACAAAGATTGTCAAACTGAGCGCCAATGATGGCGCGGCCATTGAAAACAAGCTGATCTACGGCGCTGTTTCCGGCCTGAAGGTAGATGCAAGCGACAAGCCTCTCGCCGGCGCAACCGTAGGTCTGTTTGCCGCATCTGAGACGAAGTTTACAAAAGCGACCGCATTGATGACTGCTGTATCCGCCGAGGATGGTAGATTCAGTTTTGAAAAGGTCCCTGTCGGGAATTGGATCGTATGTGAGATTGAGCAGCCCCAGGGGTTCGTTCTGAGTAAGGATCTATTCCCGGTAACAATCAAAGAACAGGGGCAGGTCATGTTCCAACAGAATCCATGGAACCAACCTTGAAGAAAGATTCGTTCATCCTGGGAACGCGGCTGTACGGAGATCTGACCGATGGGGACATCATTATCTTCGAGCGGGATGGGCGGCTGCTTGTCAAACGAATTGCGGCGTCAGGAGGTGAAACTGTCACGCAAAATGGAATTACAATGATTGTGCCGGAGAATTGCTATTATGTTCGGGGTGACAATGTCGAGAACTCCTATGATTCCCGATTCTGGGCGGATCCGTTTGTAAAGGAGAGCAGCATAAAGGCAAAGCTGTTGGATTAAAACTTTGTCCATTCATTGGAACTTCACAAGAACGGAAAAGCAAATGCGGCAAGTATGTGATAAAATACAGGCCAAGGTGGTGAAGCAAATGGGTTACAGTGAGGATATGGCTCGATGCCGGGACTACATTGCGGAGCATCTGCAGGAGGAACTGACGACTGCAGAGTTGGCGGACCGATTCGGATATTCTTATTATCATTTCTGCCATGTGTTTCGAAGCGTGAACGGAATAGCAGTGGCGGAATATCTGCGGGATCGTCGCCTATGCGCGGCGGCAAGCCAGCTGCTGCTCGGAAGCAGCGTCACGGAAACTGCAATGGATTCCGGCTTTGATACCGTATCTGGATTCACCCGCGCGTTCACCCGAAAATTCGGAGTTGCACCATCGGTGTATAAAAAAACAAAAGGAGCGAGCGTTGATATGAAACCCGAAATGAAACATTTTCCGGCATTTACGGCAGTCGGATACATTCTGAAACCCGAAAGTGAAATCGATGTCAGGGAAAATGGTGCCTACTGGTTGGGCAAAGATTTCTCCAGTGTCAGCAAGGAGGACTATGCAAAACTCAGTGCCGCCGCGTGCGGCGAGGTAGGGCTGTGGATACATCCAGCTGAAAAGGGCGAGGAACTTTTTTATTTCTTCGGACCTGTGGTCAAGAGCGAAGATTTTGTCCCGTCCGGTATGAAGGCGCTGAACATCCCAGAAGCGGAATACGCCGTATTCCAGGTTCCCAAGGGCTCGGATGCTCCCACGCTGCACGAGAATGTAAAAAAGACATGGCGTTTTATTTTCAACGACTGGTTTGACGACAGTGGATACACTTTCGATCACTCCAAGTTTGATTTTGAGTATTATCGGGGGGAAGAAACCTATATCTATGTCCCCGTCAGAAAGCACTGATTTCAAAAAGCGCACAGTAAAAATATCGGAATCCAGCTTACATGCAAAAGGGGCGTTGACAGTCATTTGTACTGCCAACGCCCCTTTTTTGCGTGCAGCTTATGAAACACAAGATATAGTATATTCGTATTGACATTCACTACAATATCCAGTATACTTATCATACCACATTAGCCGTATCCGGGAAGGGGGGTGCATTGCCATACGCATTGGCGGAATGCAAAAACTGACGCTGCTGGATTATCCCGGCAAGGTCGCCTGCACGGTGTTCCTGTCCGGATGCAATCTGCGCTGTTCCTACTGCCATAACCCCGGTCTGGTGCTGACGGAGCGGAACAACGATCCGGAAATATCGGAGTCAGAGGTGCTTGCCTTTTTGGAAAAGCGGAAGGGCAAGCTGGACGGAGTCTGTGTTACCGGCGGGGAGCCGACACTCCAGCCGGATCTGCCGGAGTTTCTGAAAAAGCTCCGTGACCTTGGCTATGCCACAAAGCTGGACACCAACGGCACCAATCCCGGGATGCTGAAAGCGCTCCTTCTCAATGGTGTTCTTGACTATGTGGCTATGGACATCAAGAACAGCCCTTTTCGTTATGCCGAGACCAGTGGCGGAGTAGATGTTCTTTCAAAGGTTCAGGAGAGCGCCGAACTGCTGCTGGACGGTCCGGCGGAGTACGAGTTCCGGACGACGGTCTGCAAGCCTCTGCACACTGAAAAGGAGATAGAGGAGATTGGACTCTGGCTCAAGGGTGCGAAGCGTTATTTCCTGCAGCCCTTTGTGGACTCAGGCAATCTGGTGTCCGGCGGCGTACAGGCGCATACACACGAGGAGTTAGCACGACTGCGGCAAGCCGTGCTGCCCTATATTCCAAACACACAGCTGCGAGGCATTTAAGGAGTGAAATATATGTATCAGGTAATCAAACGGGACGGAAGAAAGGTAGATTTTGATTTGACCCGAATTGCAAACGCCATCACCAAGGCGTTTGACGCAACGAATATCCCGTACAATCCGAATATCATTGATCTGCTGGCTCTGCAGGTAACGGCAGACTATGCCGGCAAGGTTAAAAACAACGAGATCGGCGTGGAGGATATCCAGGACAGCGTGGAGGCAGTGCTGCAGCGCACCGGGTATGCGGCCGTGGCGAAGTCTTACATCCTCTATCGGAAGAACCGGGAAAAGCTGCGGGAAATGCGCTCCACCGTGCTGGACTATAAGAAGCTGGTGGACGACTATCTGCGGGTATCCGATTGGCGTGTCAAGGAGAATTCCACCGTCACCTACTCAGTCGGAGGTCTGATTCTGTCCAACTCCGGCGCCATCACCGCAAACTACTGGCTCAGCGAGATCTACGACGAGGAGATCGGCGACGCCCACCGCAATGCGGATCTCCATCTGCACGATCTGTCCATGCTCACCGGCTACTGTGCCGGCTGGAGCTTAAAGCAGCTCATTCAGGAAGGCCTTGGCGGCGTTTCCGGCAAGATCACCAGCGCACCGGCCAAGCATCTGGCCACGCTGTGCAATCAGATGGTGAATTTCCTCGGCATCATGCAGAACGAGTGGGCGGGTGCGCAGGCGTTCTCCAGCTTCGACACCTACCTTGCGCCCTTTGTGCGCACAGACAAACTCACCTACAACGAGGTCAAGCACTGCATCGAGAGCTTCGTCTTCGGCGTCAACACGCCCAGCCGCTGGGGGACGCAAGCACCGTTTTCCAACATCACGCTGGATTGGACGGTTCCTGCCGACCTTGCCGATCAGCCCTGCATCGTGGGCGGCAAGCCCATGGACTTTGCCTACGGTGATTGTCAGGCGGAGATGGATCTGATTAACAAAGCGTTTATCGAGGTCATGATCGAGGGCGACGCCAACGGCCGCGGTTTTCAGTATCCCATCCCCACCTATTCGATCACCAAAGATTTCGACTGGTCTGAGACGGAAAACAACCGCCTGCTCTTTGAAATGACTGCCAAATACGGTACGCCTTACTTTTCCAACTACATCAACTCCGACATGGAGCCCGGCGATGTGCGCAGTATGTGCTGCCGTCTGCGGCTGGATCTCCGGGAGCTGCGCAAGAAAAGCGGCGGATTTTTCGGCAGCGGCGAATCTACCGGCTCGGTGGGCGTCGTGACCCTCAACCTGCCCCGCATCGCGTATCTTGCAAAGGATGAAGCGGACTTCTTCGTTCGGCTCGACCGAATGATGGATATTGCCGCCCGCAGCCTGAAGATCAAGCGTACAACCGTGGAAAAACTGCTGCAAGAGGGACTCTACCCCTATACCAAGCGATACCTGGGTGGCTTCGACAATCATTTTTCCACGATCGGCCTCGTGGGCATGAACGAGGCGGGGCTGAACGCCAACTGGCTCCGCAAGGATCTCACGCACGAGGAAACGCAGGACTTTGCTGTCCGGGTGCTGAAACATATGCGGGAGCGGCTCTCTGATTATCAGGAGCAGTACGGCGATCTCTATAATCTGGAGGCAACCCCGGCGGAATCCACCGCCTACCGCCTTGCCAAACACGACAAGGCCCGGTATCCAGATATCATTACCGCACATGAGGGCGGCACGCCCTACTATACCAACTCCAGTCACTTGCCGGTTGGATATACAGAGGATGTGTTTACAGCACTGGATGTGCAGGACAAGCTTCAGACGCTCTATACCAGCGGCACAGTGTTCCATACTTTCCTTGGCGAGAAACTGCCCAGTTGGCAGTCCGCGGCGGCTCTGGTGCGCAAGATTGCGGAGAATTACGAACTGCCCTACTACACACTGTCACCGACCTATTCCGTCTGTACCGAGCACGGCTATCTGAAGGGCGAACAGAAAACCTGCCCAATCTGCGGAAAGGCCACGGAGGTCTACAGCCGCATCACCGGCTATTACCGTCCGGTGCAGAACTGGAACGATGGTAAGAGCCAGGAATTCTTGGACAGAAAGACTTATCAGGTAAGCGGTGCACTGGTGGTCATGCCAAAGCAGGAGGAGCAGGAGCCGGTTGAAAAAACGGCGGAGCAGTATTACCTCTATACCACCGCCACCTGCCCGAATTGCCGCAGCATCAAACCCATTCTGAAAAAAGCGGGGATTCCCTTTGAAGAGCGGGATGTAGAACAGTATATCCAGGAAGCCACCGCACTTGGCCTTACGCAGGCCCCCTCCCTCGTCGTACAGAGCGATTCACCTGTTGTCTATGCCGGTGTGACAAAAATCAAAGAATTCCTGAAGTAGATGTGATCGCGGCCTTTTCGTAGTGTTTGCATAAAGTTATCCGGAAACAACCGCACATCTGCAATTTACTCGGCATATTGCTCCTTCTTCATGGCAAAAATTTAGAGCGCCCGGAACGGACGCTCTATGAAAGGGCTGGCATATCCGAAAATGTCCCGAATCCTGTGCAGGAAACGGGACATTTTCTCTTTAAGTTGGTTTTCCGTTTCTCAAAGGACATTGCCAGTCGATTTGCGCCAAAGGCAATTATTATATTGATAATAGCCTCTGCAAATACTTGATTGCTTGCTCCTTGTCACAAG